>CALGZD010000324.1 GCA_937934635.1 uncultured Deinococcales bacterium | reverse complement strand
TGTTTTATATAGCAACTATAGCTATAGGCTGCGCTACTTAAAGCCATAGCCTCTTGAGAACTCAAGCTTTGATCAACACAAGCCCCAGCAGCGATAGTCAAACCATTGCCACTTCTACCTGATGCGATTGCCCACGTCCCTCCGCAACCTTTCATCCACTCAACAGGTCTGTTGTTTGTATTTAAAGTTTCAAAGCCACCATTCTCAAGTAGGTTATCACCGCCAGATACTGGTGGTTCTGGTGGTTCTAGTGGTTCTGGTGGCGTTACTGGTGTACCTGTCTCAATAGCTAAACTACAATCGTCAACGACAACATCGTTTTCACTAAATATCCACATACTCAGGTATTTGGTATTTGCTGGCGCAACGCCTCTAGTCTCGTAGCGCATATAGTCACTACTTGTAGCCACAACAGTTGGGGCAGCTTGAATACTACTGAAACTAGCATCTTCAAATGACATACCCATACCAGTCCAGCCTGTACCATTACGTACTTTCACGTAACAACTCAGCACTAGTTCTTGACCTTCACTTGCTTCAGCAGAGCGATAAAAACAATTGTTTGGATTTATCTGAAGCGCCAGAGACCCTGTGTTTGCATCCGTTGATGTTTGGATTGCACCTGTCTCACAGCCAGTCCAGCCAGTTAAACCAGCTTCAAAGCCTGCGTTATCAAAGAGATTTGCTCCTAGTGCTAAGGGCTGTAAGCCATCAGCTTCTTTGCCTGCAAAGATAGCCCTAGCATCAGGCTCATTTCTAGCATTTATTTCTTTCATGCGTTCACTTGCTGGCACTGTTACATAGTTATTGTTATCTGTTTCTATTCCGCAACTAGTAATCGTAATGATTACTAGCAAAGCGACAAACATTTTCTTCATGCTCTCATCTCCAAAACTATCAGCTAGTTGCCTTAAAAAAAGGCTTACTTTAACGATAGGGTATGAGAGACACAAAAAACTCACAACTACCACTATTTTCTAGCTGCGGGAATCTTTTTTGCAGTTGCTGAGGAACATAACCGAAAACACTACACCCCTATACTACAGTCCTATCCTATCTGTAGTCCTATCTGTGCTAACAACTTTGAAGCATCAGCACTATCATCATTGTACTGCTTCATGTTTTTGTATAAACGTTGTCGCATATCTTCTAACACACCTTGATGACCGTCACCTAAAGCTAAGTTGTTCATTTCATAGGGGTCAGCTTCAAGGTCATATAATTCCTCGATATCATCGAGGTGGGCTACATACTTATAGTTTTTGTAGCGTATTAAGCGCTGAAAGTGGGCTATGCCGTAGTGACCGTGGTGCTCGAGCATCATATCTTCTGCCCACTCACCACTTTTACCCTGAGCTAATTGCAACATACTACGACTATCTGTATTTTCTGGAATGTTAGCACTACCAGCTTCTAACACCGTAGAAAAAATATCCATGTTAGTAACAAACTTATCGCAACTACTCTCAGCATCAATATGCTTGGGCCAACGCATCGCCAAAGGCACTTGAATGGTCTCCTCTATCATCATCCAACCCTTGTCGATGCCATAACCATTGGTCGCAAGACTACCACCATGATCTGCTGTATAAATCACAATGGTATTTTCTGCTAAGCCATGTTTTGAAATAGCATCAATCACTCGACCAACTGCATCATCAACCAGTGCTGTATGCTCATGCGAACGTGCAAGTAGCCAAGCAAATTCATCCCACTCTCGCCACGGACTAACTTCTTTGCGATAATCCATTAATTTGCGGTGGTGTGATGGACGGTGTTCGAGATCAGATCCGAAGCTTGGATACTGTTCTAAACTTTTTGGATCTACCGTGTCGAGGAAAGGTTCAGCAACCCAAAAAGGATGATGTGGTCCCCACATATCTACTCGCATACAAAAGGCTTCACCGTCTTGAGCTCTATCAGCAAGCCACTTCTCTGCCATATGTGCTAAAAAGTAGGCTTCATGACTTTCAGCATTGTTCAGCTTACCACTTGCTTCCATCAGCAAATGTGGTGCGCTATAGGGTTTTTCAAAATCACAAAGACGAATCGAACGACCTTGCCAATCAGGATGTCCTACCCACCATTCAACTTCTACTTCCGCTTCAGGCAAGGACTTTTCTGCTAAGTAGTCTTTATATTCTTTTGACCAGTAAGGGTGTCCATAGCCTTCGACACTAAAACCTTCAAAACCATAATCTATAGCAGTGCGTTCTTCACCCATGTGCCACTTACCAAAGTAGCCTGTTCGGTAACCAGCATCCTGTAAATGATGTTGAAAAAGTTTGTCCTCAGCATCAAATTCTAAACGCACTCCTGCATTACCATCATTCATGACCATGCCATGCTTGTGAGGGTACTGTCCTGTCAGCATACTCGCTCGGCAAGGCTGGCAAAGTGGGCAGACTGAAAAAGCATTATTAAAAACCATGCCCTCTTTAGCAAGTTGATCGAAACGTGGCATCTTAGGATAGCCCGACTGTTTCTTATGATTGGCATATACCAAATGATCAAGCGTTATCCAGACAATGTTTGGTCTTTTCTTTTCAGCCATAAATTAGCTATGCTCCTTCTTTGCTAAAAAACCAATAGTGGGCATTTTCATCGCTTGTATACGGTCTATCTTTAAAACAGATTTCAAGCTTAAGATTTTGACTTTGGCTAATACGCTCAAAATCAGTTTCTTCACAATAACTCGGTCGTGTTGACACTAGCATCAAGCCATTTGACTTTAAGATTTTCGCAAAGTCAAATACGGCTTCTGGCGGTACGTGACCGTGGGTAAAGACCCCGCAGGTTACTGCAATATCATAGCTATCGTGCTCGAAAACATCAGCAGCTTCTGCAAAGCCAACCGCACCTTCCAATCTATTGTAAATAGTAAGTTCTTTAGCTTTTTCAACCATACCTGCCGACAAATCAAAGCCATCTATAGTGCTAAAGCCAACTTGTTTTAAATACTTACCAACCAAGCCAGTACCACAACCACCATCAACAAGCTTTGCATTGTAATCTAGGATATCCTGAGCATTTAAGTATTCCACTAAGATATTCACGATTTCTTTTGGACCAATATAATCTTCTTCACCTAAATCAGCATCATAAGTCTCTGCCCAAACATCATAGTGACTTTGAACATCTTCTTTATTTCCATTCAAACTTATTCCAGAATGGATTGCATCGATAGGTTTAGCTCTCAAATTATCATTTGACATAGAATTATTACTAAACTACCTTTCCACTAGCTAAAAGATTGTAAAGGTACACCAAAAGCACCTTCATCAGGAATAACACCTAAGCCATTTCCCTGAGGGAGCTTAATATGCCCATCAACTATTTTGATACCATTGACAGAATCGTAATGTTCTTCAATATACGGCTGAGCTAACCAAACACCTTCACTATTTTTCTCTTCAACCGTTGCCCCAATATGCAAACATGCTGCTGCGATAATATCTCCACCCCAAGAGTCATCACAGGTGTGTGGCATTGAGCGGAGTTTACACAAATCACGCACGGTCCGCATAGTAGATAATCCACCAAGACGGGTGACTTTCAGTCCAAAGCCATCACACACACCTGAACCTATCGCTCTTAGTACACTGTTTAAATCTTCTGTATTTTCATCTAGATAAACAGGATGCTCTAAATTTGGGCGAATCGCTTGAATTTCATCAACTGTGTTACAAGGTTGCTCAAGCACAAGCCTGATATCTTTACACTGTTTAGATACAAACAATGCATCTCTAGTTGACCAACCTCTGTTACCATCAATCGCTAAGCGCACACCTAACGGTATGACTTCAGCAGCCAAGCGAATAGCCTCGATATCTTCCTCAACAGGACGACCGCCTACTTTCACTTGAATTCTAGGATAACCTTCATCAACCTTAGCTTTAACAATCCGTGCGGTATCTTCTGGACTTGCTACACCTGTAGCATAGTACGACGGTACAACCTCACGAACTGCACCACCTAGTAAATCACAGACTCGTTTGCCATAGTGCTTACCTGCAATATCCCAAAGTGCAATATCGATAGCAGCCTTTGCATAATTATGACCATTTAAGCTGCCATCCATAGTTCGGCGCATAGCATCTATGTGTAGTGGATTCTCGCCTAATAAATCTGGAACCATCTGCGTTAGCGCAGCCCTTGCGCCTAAGGCGTGCATCGGTTGATAGGTCGGTCCTACTGGGCAAGTTTCACCATAGCCAAAGATGCCACTATCCGTAACAAGCTTCACGATAGTTGTATCTAAACTATAAACTTCAGTTTTAGCCATCGTATATGGACCACCTACGACTGGCAATTCCTTTTTATAGATATGCACTTCTGTTATTTTCATATCAACTCCTACTTGTCATCTATAAAACTTAGTGAGGCAAGCTCAACTGTGCCATACGCCCACCAGCAATGGTGTAAATCTGCCCTGTTACAAAAGACGCTTCGCTACTGGCTAACCAAGCTACAAGTGAAGCAACCTCTTCTGGTTTTCCTGTGCGTCTTAGAGGATGAATCTTGCCTATAGTTTCTCTAAAACGCTCTGGGTCTGGCATAGACCCAATAAAGTCATTATTGAGTTCAGTATCTATCCAACCTGGTGCAACGGCATTACAGCGAATATTGTCTTTGCCATAATCCACAGCTACTGCCCGTGTTAAACCATGCAACCCAGCCTTACTTGCACAATAGGCTGCGTGTTCAGGATTAGACCCCAATCCTTCAATTGAACCAATATTGACAATTGCGCCCCCACCACGCTTTCGCATAGAGGGAACTGCATGTTTTACTAATAAAAAAGGCGCACGAAGATTAACAGCCATAAGCTTGTCCCAAGCATCAACCTCTGTTTCTTCTGCGGTTGCCTCAAACATCATGCCTGCGTTGTTCACCAAAATATCGAGTCCACCATAAGTTTCAATAACTGTTTTTATAAGCGCTTCACAAGCATCTATTTGACTTAAATCTGTTTCTATATTTTCAAAAGCTTCTGCTTGACCTCGCTGTGCAGTCAGAAC
>CALGZD010000323.1 GCA_937934635.1 uncultured Deinococcales bacterium | reverse complement strand
CCAGCAACAAGTAGACCCATTGTTACAGCTGGGTTTAAGTGACCACCACTAACAGCAGCAGTTGCACTAACCATAACTGCAATCGCTAAACCGTGAGCAAGTGCAATACCAACAAGACCGCCACCATCAGCAACGTTTTGTAGGTGAAAAATAGCAAAGACACCGACAATAATCAGTGTGAAAGTACCGATAAATTCTGCAATAAAAGCTTTCATCGTCAATTTTCTCCTTCTTACAATTAGATTTCAGCCAAAACACTCAGCCTCTTAAAACAATTGTACAATTCACATTACAAAAGCCATTTCAGGACTTTTGCCTATAAGCTTAGGTTTGATAAAGGAACTGTGATTATCGTTCTAATAGGAATTAACCTCATAATTTGGCTGTTAGTAACTCCAAATTTCGAGGTTAATGTTAAGTGAGAGAAAATGACAAAACACACAAAACAAAGGTCATCTGCTTCCAAATTAAGATATTTCACGCTATTTATTGTCGGTTAGTAACGTTTCCACGTCATGTTGACCCGTATAGAATAGGTTAATTCTCACTCAAGTCTCTTCGCTGATTTGTTTGAGCTTAAACAAATCTGAGCTTAAGCAAATCGTGAAAAAGCTTTAGCTAAAAATTCTGATGCAGTTACCAATTCCACTTCTTTTGCTACATATATTTTCGGACACGGTATAAATATAAATATGCAGTAAGGGATGCATTACCCTCAAGTTTGTCAATTGCGTTCCGATAAGCTAGAACTCTCAACATCTAGAAACCTCAACATCTAGAAATCTCAACATCTAGAAATCTCAACATTAAGTATGTAGCAAGTATGTAGCTTTATAAAACTCCAAAACAAAAATAAGAAAGAGCCTCATATGCAGGAAGCACAGCAAGCAAAAGAAATATTACAAATAGCAAAGTTAAATTTTGCAGATAGTGGTTTGATTCCTGTAGTTACTCAGGACAGCTCGAGCCAACAAGTCTTAATGCTTGCCTACGCAAATCAGGAAGCACTCCTCAAAACCTTAGAAACTGGTGAAGCCCACTATTACAGCCGTTCAAGACAAGAGCTTTGGCACAAAGGCGCAACAAGCGGACACACTCAAAAGATTAAAGATATACGCTTTGACTGTGACGCTGACGCTATTTTGTACCTAGTGGAACAAACAGGTGCAGCTTGTCATACAGGTGAGTACAGTTGTTTTTACCGAAGTTTAAGCGATAATTTAGGCGATTCTTCAAGTACCGAAAAACCTATTGGCGAGATGATGATGGTGCTCGAGCAAACCATCAATGCACGCTACGCCACTATGCCTGAAGGTTCTTACGTCGCCAAGCTTCATAATCGAGGGCAAGGTTACATCGCTCAAAAAGTGGTTGAAGAAGCTGGTGAAACCATCGTGGCAGCACTTCAAGATAACTACGAAGAGATGGCAGAAGAAGCTGCAGATTTACTCTTTCATTTAGGCGTTTTGCTTAAAGAAAAAGGTGTTGGTTGGCAAGCAGTTGCTGAAGTACTTAACAAGCGACACAATACAAAATCGTAAAAGACAAAATCGTAAAAGACAAAATCATAAAAGCTTAAAAACAGGCAATAAAAAACAGGCAATAAAAAAGGAGCCTTTCAAGGCTCCTTAACTATTAAGATTTAAGCTTACTTAAGCTGAAACAACGATGTGCTTTTCGATATTCTCAGCATAGGCATCTTTTGGACGTGCGCCTACAATAGTCTCAACTGGCTCACCATCTTTAAACAAGATGACTGTTGGAATGCTCATCACACGGAACTGCATAGAAGTTTGTGGATTATCATCAACATTTAGTTTGCCAATTTTAACTTTGCCTTCGTAATCTCCTGCTAGTTCTTCAATAACTGGACCAACCATGCGACATGGACCACACCAAGGCGCCCAAAAATCTACTAAGACAAGTCCTTCTTTGTTCTCATCTGCGAAGTTGGTATCTGTAAATTCAATCAAATTCTCTGCCATAATCATGGCCTCCTAACGTATAGCTGTACTTTAGCCAAATAGCTATCAACAGTATGTCATCTATTCTACACGTTTTTTTAGGGTTGTGCGTAAAGGTTATACAAAAATTGTACGGCATAGAATTGCCTAGAAAAGTATGTGAGACATTTCCCTTATGCATTTATATACCCCTACCAGATATATAGCTTGTGTACCCCATCACCCTTATTAATTATAGGTGGTTTCATCTTTAAAGCCTTATACCCCCCTTTTACTGCGGAACGGACCGCTGCTAAAGGGCTCATTTTTTCTTGCTGCAACTTCAGCGCTGTTTGTACATCTTGCCTAATATCAACATCACCAATTTGCAAGGCTTGTACACCTGTCGCAAAAGCAACATCGACCCCATGCTTCATATATATTTCCCAAGGAAAACGTACAGCTAAACGAGATAAATCACTCTGTGAGGTCATTTCATCTCGAGGGCAATAAATGACTGTGCAACCTGCATACTGAAGGGTGCGAATATCTTCTTCATCTGCATAGCGCA
>CALGZD010000322.1 GCA_937934635.1 uncultured Deinococcales bacterium | reverse complement strand
TTTTTGTTGGACTTGTATGTATTGCAGTCATTATTGCCAGTCTTGGTTTCAGTGTTGGTAAGTACCATCCGTTGTTTTTGACCTGTGAAGAATTCCAAATTGCAGGAGATAAGGTCCCAGAAAATTGTTTTCCTGAATCTGAATTGGGACAAGGTTTTTCTGGTTCGGACTAAATACTAATGCATAGAAGTTTTTGGTCATTTCGTAGATGTGTATATTCTCTAAAGCTAGGTTGTGTTGACATTTGAGGTGTAAAGGTTGAGACTTAAGAAATGAGTGTCAGTCTAAAAGATTATCAATGGAAACGAATCTACGAGTTTTTACAGAATCACCCAAACGTATACGCAGGGAAAGAAGCTGAAAGTCGAAAGTTTGTTGAGGCAGTATTATGGATAATGCGGTCAGGTTCAGCATGGCGATTGCTACCTGAAAAAGAAGGCAAATGGAATAGTGTCTATAAACGAATGGCGCGATGGGGTGATAAAGGTGTGTGGGAGAGCATGTTTGCGTATTTTGCCGATGACCCAGATATGCAAAGTGTAATGATAGATTCAACCGTTGTTAGGGCCCATCCAAGTAGTGCAGGAGCAAGCCATGAAAAAGGGGGCAAGATGAACAAGCATTAGGACGAAGTGTTGGCGGTTTCAGCACAAAAATACATCTTTTAGTTGATGCCTTAGGCTATCCCTTGAGAATTATTCTTACCAAAGGTCAAGCAGGAGATGCTCCACAAGCACCAGTATTACTGAAGAATATTCTGACTGACCAAGTTTTAGCTGACAAAGCTTATGACAGTAACACCATCCTAGACTTGATTCGTGAACAACTAGAAGCTGAAGCTGTAATTCCTCCTAAAGATAACCGTACTGAACCTCATGATTATGACAAAGATGCCTATAAAGAAAGACATTTAATCGAGTGTTTCATTGGTAAAATCAAACACTATCGTAGAATCTTTACTCGTTATGACAAACTCGCAAGACGGTATCGTGATTTTCTATGTTTTGTATCTACTTTGATTTGGTTAAAGTGAAATGTCAACACAACCTAGCATTACTTAAGTCATGCTGTTTTGCACTATAGGCTTTTTCCGCTTATGCAGATAGTTCTTAAGCAGATAATAGTTGTTATGCAGATAGTTGCTTGACAGCTTCTTCAAGATTGTCACTTGCTGCGATGCTACTACCAATCAGCACGGCATCAGCAAGTCCCTTTAGTGCTACCAACTCCGTAGGACTCTTATAGCCTGATTCCGCTACCAGCAGCCCTGAATAGCCTTGATTGCGAGCTATTGAAATTAACTTTGGAGCATTGTTTAAATCAATTTCAAGACTACGCAGATCCCGATTATTCACTCCTATAATATCAGCTTTTGACGATAAAGCTATGGATAATTCTTCTTCATTATGTACTTCTACTAAAGCATCTAGACCAAGTGATTTGGCTAAGGTTATATAGTCAGCAGTTTTTTCTTGCATCACAGCAACGATTAACAAGATACAGCTAGCACCAGAATAGGCAGCTTCAAAAAGCTGTAATGGATGCACGGTGAAATCTTTACGTAATAACGGTAGTTTACTAATGTTTGCAACGAGTTCTAAGTCTTCGAGTTGACCAGAAAAGTGGCGGTGTTCTGTTAGAACACTAATTGCTTTAGCACCACCTCGTTCATAAGCTTTTGCAGTTTCTACAGGGTCAAGTGCTGCAATTGCACCTTTAGAGGGGCTTGCTCGTTTAATTTCTGCAATAACACTTAGACCTGGTTGTGCAAGTGCATCATAGAAATTTGGTCGTTCTGCTAATGCTTCAGGACGTTGAGAGAGGTCTAGGCTTAATGCTTTAGCAGCATAGTCTCCTGCACGTTCAACCGATATGGTTGCGAGTACGCCAGAGATATTGTTGTTAATTTCCTCTACGGTTAGCGGCTGTGGAATATTGCTTTTAGAGATGGTGTTAATAGTGTTAGTAGACATAAAAATTTGTTAACCCTCCAGCATCTGCCCAATCTGTTTCTACATCTTGGACGACAGCGTGTGCAGGACCAGAACGCAGGAATATTAGCAGTTGACGCACCTCAGATTCAGGACCTTCGGCAACGACTTCTACCCGACCATCGCTCATGTTTTCAGCATAGCCACTGAGCTGTAAATCTAAGGCATGTTGTCTCACAAAAGCTCTATAGCCGACGCTTTGCACATCACCTTTGACAATAGCGGTTAATCGGACATTTTCGGTATTGTGATTAATAGTTTTGTTATTCATATTGCTTTTCTTATCCTCATGCCATTTGTATGAAGTCAAGCTAGACTGATGGGTGGCAGAAGTTGCTTTTTTTAGCCTTCTTTTTTTAGCCTTCTTTTTTTAGCCTTCTTTTTGGTCTTAATACTATTGTGAAAAAAAATCGTCGAAGTTTACCTGTAATACTTGTTATCTGCGTGATTGTAGTTTTGTTTGTGTATTTCTTTCCACAAACGAATATAGGTCGCAAAGCAATATTATCACAGGTGCGTACGGTACTTGCAGAACAAGGCTATGAGCTGGACTACCAGCAGAGTTCTGGCAATCTCTGGCACAGGCTCGAGCTCTCCCAAAGCTCGCTGTCAACCCAAGGTGCAACTGTAAACTTTGACACGATTTCTCTAAATTACAACCTCCGAAAACTTATCACAGGTAGCAAGCCTTTAGGCATTTTTCTGAAAGGTGTCGATGGCGATGTTTTTCTAAAAGAATTGCTTTCAAGAGAGCAAGCAGGGTCAGCAGGTTTGATAGCTTATCTCGAAGATATTTCTATTGAAGATATTGCGCTTGATTTGCAAGATGTTCCCTATGATTTACCTGAATTTAGTTTGTCGAACCTTGAACTTCTAGCCTTTGAAGAAGGTATGAGTCATTTTCGAGGAGATTTGAGTACTAGTGAAGGTTCAGCAGATATAGAACTGCAGATTAGTAACATCGAACCCCTTAAAGCTACTGTAGATATTTTAGAAGCTGATGCTGCTTTGCTAAGACACTGGACAAAGCAAGTTGTTGCAGGAAAAGTTGTTGGGCAACTTGATATTGACGGTAATGCGCTAACGGGTGATTTTGAGCTTTTGGAAGGGCAGTTGGACATTGCTGATATCGATGTTGCTGATGTAGCGGGAGAGTTTAAGTTTGAAAATAGTCAACTTAGTGGTGACGTGAGGGCTCGAGCCTTCGGTGGCACTGCCAAAGGCGATTTACTAGTCGATATAGCTAAAAAGCAGTGGAAAAGTGATATTACTGGCACAGGCAACCTAGCTGAAGCATCGACTTGGATATTTAGAAACAGTCCAGTGGTTCATAACTACCTACAGCTTTCTGGACAAGCACCTATAGAACTTCAATTGTCAGGTTGGCAAGAGCTAGAACTTAGTGGCAAGGTGCTTGCTGCTGAAGGTTTGACTATGATGTCTGAGCCTTTAGAAAATGTTGATGCGGATATTTATTTTAACGAAGGTATAACTGATGTCACCATCAACGCTGACTATCGTCAAGGACAAGTAGAGTATGTCCGAATAGCCGCAACTAAAGAGACTGTTCTTGATTTGGAAAATGTAGCTTTTGTAGCCACTGATAGCCAGCAGGTAAGCCTCGATGCTCAAGTGGTTTTTGCAACTGGAGCTAATGGTTTAGAGAGATTAACTGGACCGCTTGCTATAGAGTATGTTCTTAAGGGCACAGAAAATGAAACAGAAAAATTTACAATTGATGTTTTAACTAATGTCAATCAAGATGATTGGGATTTTGACGTCCTTCTGAACGATAGCTATGAAAATAGTGTTAGTGCTGATGTATTCGTTAGTAGCACTGAGACGACTGTTGACTTAACTAGTGAAGCGCTTAACATCAGTTATCTGGATAAATTTATCAAGACAGCTATTTCGAAATTGATGGTTCAAGATGCCAGAGTAGCACTTCGTTCAAAGGGTTTATCATTTCAAGAACGCTTGGCTTTAGCGGATATTAATAAAGTACAGGCTTTGATACAAGGTGCAAGCAAAGTGTCTAGTTCTGGACAGGGTTTGCTTGTTGAGGTCAATGATGAGATTGTTACTGCTAAGTCTTTTAATCTTAATTCTGATGACTTCCAGAATAGT
>CALGZD010000321.1 GCA_937934635.1 uncultured Deinococcales bacterium | reverse complement strand
TTGGCAGACTCGAAGTAAGTATCTATATCAAAATCAAAAGATAGATTTTTTGCATGATGCAGCGAAGCTACAACGATATCTGGCTTATAGCTTTCTATGGCGTTGAGAATATGTTCGATGGGGGTATCGCCATAGTATTCGGTTTCGAAGCCTATTCTTAGGTCGATGTCTTTGCCGTAAAGCTCTCGTAGGCGAGGGGCTTCATTATCAAAGAAATCTTTGAATTTTTCTGTGAGTGAGTTAGCGGTGTTGCCTAATGCTAATTCATCTGCATACATAAACTCGTCCGTAGCTGGGGGCAAGTGTTCCACAATACCAATATGGCTAAAACCAGCCGCAATATAGGCTTGTATCAGTGTTTCTTTTGTATCGGAGGCGTGAGCGCACAACTCTCCACTGTGACCGCCGTGGTAGGAAACTTTTACAAAATCTGACATAGAATTTAGTATAACGTCCTTTGAAAAGGAGAATTCTGTCACAGAAATTTTGCTATCATAGAGATACGTTCTTGAAAGGAATGATAAACAATGGATCCTAGAAACATAGATACAAAGAAAATCGTAGAAAAAATTGAAGTTGCTGGTGGCGATTTGCTAGATAAAGCACGTGAGCTTCTTGGTGATGCAAGTGCAAGTAAAGTTGTTATTCGCAACAAAGATGGCAGTGAATTGTTCACGCTACCTCTAGCTTTAGGGCTTGCTGGTGGTGGCTTATTGACCTTCATTACACCTCGTTTGGCTGCGATTGGTGCGATTGGTGCTTTAGTAACACAGGTAAATCTAGAAATTGTTCGTGAAGTAGACGAAAAAACAGCGCAAGCAGCTATCGATGCTGGTGAAGCTGAAGAGTATGTTGAAGAAGAGACTGCTTAGCTCTTAAATTCCCCTCTTTAACAAAGAGGGGTTAGGGGAGATTTGCTTTTGACTTTTTTGAGAGTTAGGTAGAAGCTGATTTTGGTTAAGGAAATAGCTTCGACGAAATCCCCCGCTCACTACGTTCACCGCCCCCTTTATTAAAGGGGGCTGAAGTGCATCAGTCCTTTACAGCTAAAACATCCTCAAAGGCAATATCTTCAGCAGCAAGCACAAAAAGCTTGCTGGATAAACCTTCGCTTAATTGCAGAAAGTTACGATAATAGACATCGTAGCTTTCTTCTTTTTTCTCTTCGCTACCATTAGTTGTTTTATGTAGGTCTGTAGAAGTAAGTGTTGGATGTTTCATACCCATAAGCACTAGATCAGCATCTTTTGATTTTTCCAAAAGAATATCTTTAAAAGCTTTGCCATCAGCAGCGATGACCTCTGCTTTGGCTTCCATGCGTAAGTTCTTGACAATAGCTTCGAGGTTTTTCTTTGCACCTTCGGCTGCTTTTTCGGTGGCTACAACCATTTTGATATTGAGTTTACAGCCTTGCCAGTCTGCGCTGTTTGCAATTAAGTAGGCAACCGTAATCATTAGACCACCATTGGCTTTTAATCCACCCCACCACACGTCTATGCGTTTTTTGTTGCCAAAGCCTTTTTCTGGGTTATGGTTCAAGATGAGTATGTTACGTTTGCGCTCATAGAAGTGCTCGAGCATACCCGCATAGTCCCCAAATTTCTCTTCTTCCTTACTACTCCCCAACAAAATCGTATTAGGCGTCAGTGGACCTAGACCGTAAGCATCCACCAAACGCTTTGCTCCACGGTAAAAGGTCTCAGCATAGATGATCTTCAAAAAGGCTGATACTTTATGTTTATCTAGATAATCTTGCATAGAGCGTTGCAAAGCATTTTGGTGTTTTTTAGATAATTCTTTACTTTTCACAACAGCAGCAATACTCACTAAGCTTTGCTGGCTAATATTATTAGCAAGGTCAATCAAGTGCCAGCGTTGTTTTGGTGCGCCAGAGAGTACTAGTAAATTAGGTCGCCAGTTTTTTGGGTCAGCATCGTTACGAAGGCGTTTTAGTGACATGGTTGCAAGTGCCATCCACAAGCCCTGACGTACATCATTCCAAGAAGTTGCAAGGTTTCTTCTATAGAGCCAGATTGATATGAGTAAGACAATGCCAAGCGCAATCAGCGTGGCTATGCTGTTGATTAAGAACATCACACAGAGACAGCCAATAAAGCCAAGCAGAGGCCAAATCCAGTGAATACGAAAGCTCGGTCGAAAGGATGGGCTGTGTAGTGAACGTTCAATCAGTGCAACGATATTCAGGACCAAATAGGTGGTTAAAAAGAACATACTCAGTACAGGCGCAATAGCATTCAAATCGCCAAAGTAAATAGCAATCAGTGTGATGCCTAAAGTAATGAGCGTACCTACACGAGGCTCGTCATTTTTCTTGCTTCCCCGACCTAACCAGCGGAGCCAGTTTGGTAAAACACCATCTCTTGCGAGTGCTTGCAGAACTCTTGGCGCACCCAAAATGCTCCCTAAAGCACTCGAAAGCGTTGCACCCCACACCCCAAGGATGATTGCAGGACCCCAAATAGCGATGCGTTGCATTACCAATGAATCTGAAATGAGCGTTGCAGCATCTGCTCGAGTAACCAAGAAAATAGGAATCACCATATAGATAATGTAGCCGACGATGACGGCTGCTAATGTTCCGACAGGAATGGCTTTTCTAGGATGACGCAAATCCCCAGACATATTCACACCAGCCATGATGCCAGTGACAGCAGGGAAAAAGACTGCAAAGACGACCCAGAAACCCTCTCGTGGTATGAAATCTGGATTGATGGCTGTTTCGGTAGTAGCAATTGGACTACCAAAGAAAAAAGAAATGAGTGAGAGTATAATCGCACCCATAATGAAGTACTGCGTTTTGATAGCTGTTTCAGCAGATGCTAGTGCCAAGGCTGTTACAAGAATGGCCGTAATCAAGCCAATAAGTTGAGCATCAAGCATAGGAAAGGTAGCCACTACACTTTCAGCAAAGCCAATTGTGTAAAGCGCAACCGAAAGTGCCTGTGCAAAAAAGAGTGGGATGCCTACCGCACCACCAGCTTCGATGCCCAGTGAGCGAGCGATCATAAAATATGCGCCACCCGTACGAACACGCTGACTGGTCGCAAGCATAGATATAGATAGTGCAGTTAGTAAAGTAATGCCTGTGGAAAGTGTAACGATAATTAGGGTTTTAACTAGACCAACTTGACCCACAACCCAGCCAAAGCGTAGGTACATAATCACGCCAAGAATAGTCAAGATACTTGGTGTGAATACGCCACCGAAAGTTCCTAAGCCAGTTGGCTGTGTTGTAGAACGTGGTGTAGAACGGGTGGTTGATGTTGCGTTGCTTTTACTACTATTAGAACTACTCAATGCAGAAAATGATACACCTTTTTGATGCTTTTTGCAGGAAATTAAAGCTTTTGAGGTTTAGAAATAGCTCATAAAACTCAGAGAAGTTATCTTAGATAATGCTGTCAGGGACGGTAATTCTGAGTCATTCTTTATGAACAGTGGACTAAGTGAGAAGGTCTTTGATTTTACCCTTAGCCTCTTCCTTTGAAAAAGGAAGGCGGGGATGGATTTCGCCTTTATAAGGTTTTGTAGGGTGCGTTCCACGCACCAAGTGGATATCACTAAGCAATGATGTTGTTGAAAATAGGGAAATGAGGTTTTTGTGTTTCTTCGACCAATACTTGTTTGAATTGATTAAACAAAAAACGGTGCGTAGAACGCACCTTTTCAGTTGAGCGACTTATGACTTTTTTAGCTATGTTGAACCACCATGTTGTCATTAGTGTAAGTTCTGAGGATTCACCAGATGCACCTGCTGAAGAGATTGTGGTGGCTGCATAAAATTATTGTGTAAAAATTTGATGTTCTTTTTGATAGATTCTTAATGTGGTTTTGTAGGGTGCGTTCCACGCACCAAGTGGATACTACTAAGCAATGATGTTGTTGAAAATACGGAAAGAGGTTTTGCGTTTCTTCAGCAATTTGTTTGGTTAAATTGATTAAACAAAAAGCGGTGCGTAGAACGCACCCTACGGTAAAGCTTCGTTTCTAAAGCAAGGCAGCGGATGGATTTCGCTCCTAAAAGTGGATATCACTAAGCAATGATGTTGTTGAAAATGGGGAAATGAGGTTTTGTGTTTCTTCGACCAATACTTGTTTGAATTGATTAAACAAAAAACACCCTACGGTAAAGCTTATTCCTAAAGGAGGTGAGGGATGGATTCCGCCCCTAAAAGGTCTAACATCCAACCTCAAAAATGGACTAATCAACCCCTAACAATGTTAGTAATTTGACCTAGATACACTATGCACAACCTAGCTTTTACAAGGTACAATGCGAACAACGAAATATTACAGTAGATACACTACTTTCAAATACTTAAAGATACAGATATTGGAGGGCAACCATGCTCACGATTGTTGAAAAAATACTCTTTATAGCCCTTGGTTTAGGCTCAGCCTACTTTAGCTTCTTAGGATTCCGTAACATTGTTAGTGTTGTTGGCAATGGTGACAAAGGCTTTTACCCAAGGTTTAACAACTTAACTGAGCGTCTAGCGATAGCTGTTGCTAGAACCATAAGCCAAGCAACTGTTTTTCGTGCTCGTCCTTTACTGAGCTTTTTGCACAGTTTTATTTTCTATGGCTTTATCTTTTACCTTCTGGTAAATGTCATGGATGGACTTAAAGGATTCATACCCCATGCATGGCTTGGTGGATTGAACCTTGGTCTTGTGGGTGGGGTTTACCGCTTAATTGCAGATGTACTATCACTGCTGATTTTGATAGGTGTTGTGTCTTTCCTTGTTCGTCGTTTTATCTTGAACGATAAGCGTTTGACCTTTAACGAGAGTACGCCATTACACGAAAAAGTAAAACTTGGTTCAATTCGCAGAGATAGCCTTATCATTGGT
>CALGZD010000320.1 GCA_937934635.1 uncultured Deinococcales bacterium | reverse complement strand
TTATTTAACGCACCCAATGCTAAAACGCCTTTGAGCTTTAAATACTCACTTTGAAAAACCTTGATATATAAGGCTTTCGAGATTCCATATGGCTTATAAGCTTTGAATCTTCATCTAGGTGTTTTAAGTATATTGTTACCTTAATTTTTATCAAGGTTTAATAATGGGGTAGGGGTACATCTAGTATCGGTCGGTAATGTTCGATATGTAATCAAAAATGTGTTTTAGCAGTACCGTTTAAATCACTAGTAAAGTTCCCTATCAAATTTTCTCTTAAGTGTGAAGCGAAATATGTTTGAGTGCCAGATGATTCAAACTGATTATTTTGTGAAGAATATTGGTTGGACTCGTTATTACTGATGCCAAATCTACTTTTCAACCTTGGGTGGGATGCAGCTATACGTTATAGTTAACGTTATAGTTATTACAATAATAATAATGATGCTTTTAATAAGGTGAAACCATGAATGATGTTGTAATTGTTAGTGCGGTACGCACACCTATTGGAAAAATTCGAGGTGCATTGTCAAGTGTTCGTCCAGACGATTTAGCAGCGGTAGTTGTTAAAGAAGCTGTGGAACGTGCTGGCGTTAGTCCTGAAAGTATTGAAGAAGTGTTCTTGGGTTGTGCAAATCAAGCAGGAGAAGATAACCGAAATGTTGCTCGCATGGCTGCCTTGCTTGCAGGCTTACCACAAACTGTTGGAGGCGTTACTGTTAATCGCTTGTGTGCAAGTGGCTTAAATGCGGTTAATCAGGCAGCGAGAGCAATTAAGTGTGGTGAAGGTGATGTTTATGTGGCTGGTGGTGTTGAGAGTATGACACGCGCGCCGTATTCTATGCCTAAAAATCCTACTGGTTTTGGTCCATCAGGTAACATTACTGGGTGGGACACAACGTTAGGTTGGCGCTATCCCAATCCAAAAATGAAGGCAATGTTTCCGCTTGAGGCAATGGGCGAGACTGCTGAAAACGTTGTTGATATGAGCTGTGCAGGAGAAATTTCTGGTGGCGAAATTACCAGAGAGGATCAAGATAAATTTGCTATGCAGAGTCAAACAAGAGCGATTCATGCCTTGAACAATGGCTATTTTGATTCTCAACTTGTGCCTGTAGAGATACCACCACTAAAATCTAAGCGTAAAGCTGACGCAATTATTTTTGATACAGACGAGCATCCTTTTTATAAAAAGACAGATGATGGTTATGAAGTGGCAACCACCTTGGAAAAACTTGGCACCTTACGTCCTGCTTTTCGAGAGGGTGGCAGCGTAACTGCAGGAAACTGTAGTGGTTTGAATGATGGCGCCTGTGCTTTAGTGCTTATGTCACAGCAAAAAGCTGAGGAGCTTGGTATAAAACCGCTAGCAAAGTGGGTTGGCTCTGCTGCTGCAGGTGTTGATCCTAGAGTAATGGGTATTGGTCCAACCTATGCTACACGTAAGCTACTGGACAGGTATAACCTATCAATTGAAGATATTGATTTAGCTGAGCTAAATGAAGCTTTTGCCTCACAATCTATTGCTGTTATTCGAGACCTTGGATTGAGCGAAGATATTGTCAATGTGAATGGTGGGGCGATTGCTTTGGGACATCCTTTAGGCTGTTCAGGTGCAAGGATATTGACCACACTTATTCATGAGATGCATCGTCGAAGTGATGTAGGAGAGTCTATGAAATATGGTTTGGCGACACTTTGCGTAGGTGTTGGACAAGGTGAATCTACTCTAATCGAAAAGTTGTAGAACCGAAGGTCTACAATTTTTAAACTCTATGGTGTTTGAACACCTTTAGTATTTAGCTTGATGCCATACAGCGATGTGCTTGCAACAATATATAAATAATCTTTATTTGGACCACCAAAAGTGCAATTTGCGATAGTTTCGGGTACAAATATTTTTCCAAGCTGCGTACCATCACTGGCATAGACCTGAATGCTGTCTTGTGAACTGGTAAAAATATTGCCATTGATATCTAAACGGAAACCATCTGCTAAGCCAGGCGTTACTTCAGCAAATATACGACTATTGCTTAATTGATAGTTGCTACCGTTTTTGCTAACGTCATAAGCAAAAATGTGATGCCAACCATCTTTTTTGTGGCTACCACCTGTATCGCTTACATACAAAATACTTTCATCAAGATTGAAAGCAAGACCGTTTGGCTTATCTCGGTCATTGGCTACGATTGTTAAACTTTCTGTTGTGGGGTCAAAACAAAAGACAAAGCAGCCTTCTAATTCTGAATCTGCTTTATACCCTTCAACATTGCTCAGGATGCCATAGGGAGGGTCAGTGAACCAAATTGTGCCATCGCTCTTTACGACAACGTCATTTGGTGAATTTAGTTGTTTACCTTGATAGTTATCCACGATTACTTCGATTGTGTTATCTGCAAGCGTGCGTGTTAGTCTGCGACCACCGTGTTCACAGCTTATGAGATTTCCAGCTAGGTCTCGGTAATGTCCGTTAGTGAAATTTGCTGGTTCTCTATAGACGGTCATCCCATCTGTGTTTGAGTAGCGCATCATGCGATTATTTGGAATGTCGCTCCATAAGAGGTAGTCGCCCTCTGCAAAATAGACTGGACCTTCTGCCCATATTGTTCCTGTGCAGAGTTTTTCGAGTTTAGATTCTTTTAACAGAAGGTTGTCAAAGCGTTTATCGTAACTTTCAAAATTCATATGGTTTTTGTTTCCTAACGTTTATAGCTTTATGTTTATAGCGTCATGTTTATAGCTTTATGTTTATAGATAGATTCATATTTATAATTACATAGGCTTAAATCAAAAAAGGTGTTAGAAGACATGATACTATACGCTTAAAATAATAGTGCACGTATAGAATGATACAGCAGTAATGTTAAAGAGTAATAGTGAAAGAGATTTGTATTGGAGTTTGTGTGAAGCTATTTTCTTTAGAAGGTAAAACAGCAGTTGTTACAGGTGCTACAGGTGTGCTTGGTGGTGCTATGGCAAAGGGTTTAGCACAGGCTGGTGCAACTGTAGCGATATTAGGCAGGCGTGAGGCAAAGGCAAAAGAGCTTGCAGAAAGTTTAAAAGCTGATGGTTTAAAAGGGATTGCACTTCCCGCAGATGTGCTTGATAGGGAGGGGCTGGAGGAGGCTCGAGCCCACCTCCTAGCTCAAACTGATCGCATAGATATCCTAATCAACGCAGCAGGGGGCAACATGCCAGAAGCAACTGTAGTAGGTGACCTAACTTTTTTTGATTTAAAACAAGACGCTCTAAGTGACGTTATGAAACTCAACATGAACGGTAGTGTGCTACCTTCTCA
>CALGZD010000319.1 GCA_937934635.1 uncultured Deinococcales bacterium | reverse complement strand
CAAATGCAGTAACTGAAACTGTAACAACCACAACACAAGCGATTGCAGCTACTACAACAGCAGCTACTACAGCAGCAGCTACTGGTGGCGATGCTTCTCGTAACCTTGCACAGGGCTTAATAGAGCAACTTAGAGGCTTCCGTGCAGCAGGCGATACGGATGGCATAGCACGTACACAAGAACAGCTTCGTACAGCACTTCGTTCTGTAAGTGGTGAGGGTAAACTCTATACTGTACAAGAAGGCGATACACTTTCTTCGATTGCAGGACAAGCCTATAATTCAGATATTTACTGGCCAGATATTCTTTATGCTAATGATTTCATGATTGAAGATGCTGATCGCATTTTCCCAGGTTTGGAAATTATTTTGCCAAGCATCATTGGTACTGAAGGTCCGAACATCGGTCAGTAGAAACAAACTTTTCTTAAAGTTATTACTCCCTGTATATTGTGCAGGGAGTTTTTTTGTGGGGCTTTTCTACAAGGTTCTGTTTTGGAACAGATGCTACTTTGAGTAAAATTTAGGTAACTGACGAAACGTAACTGATAAAACGTAGCTGGTAAAACGTAACTGATAAAACGTAGTGGGACTAACCACAAGGGAGCCTTTCAATTTTCTAAATCGTTCGTCTGGGTTTAGAAACTAGAATCAGCAATCAGGAGTTTAAATACTCTTTGGTGATTGAAAGGATAGTTATTATGGCTCGAGCCCTCCTAAGTGTTTCCGACAAAAGCAACCTCATTTCCTTTGCACAAGAACTAGCTGCGCTAGGTTACGAACTAGCCTCAACAGGTGGAACAGCTAAAGCTTTACAAGAAGCTGGTCTAGAAGTTACGCCTGTAGCAGACATAACCCAATTTCCTGAAATGCTAGGTGGACGGGTTAAAACCTTACATCCAAACATTCACGGGGGTATCTTAGCGAAGCGCAGTCCTGAACAGCTTGCAGAGCTTGAAACACACAACATTGTTCCGATCGACCTAGTTGTGGTCAACCTTTATCCATTTAGACAAGTGGTGAGTAAGGGTGTCGATATCGATACTGCTTTGGAAAATATTGACATAGGTGGACCAACCATGTTGCGTGCATCTGCCAAGAACTTTCCAAGTGTAGCTGTGGTGGTTAATCCTGACGATTACGACATGGTGATCGAAAAGCTCAAAGCTGCTAGTTTGGACCAAGACACCCGAAAGCACTTAGCACTTAAAGCCTTTTCCCATACGGCTGCTTACGATGCTGCAATCAGTAGCTACCTTGCAGAAGGGCAACTTATGCAAGAAGGTGACTTTATTCAGGAAACTGGGCTGGAAATAACTAAACAGGCTGAGCTTCGCTACGGCGAGAATCCACATCAAGAAGCTTCGCTATGGCGTTTGGGGTCAGAGACTGGACCAGTTCTTGATGCCAAGATTTTGCAAGGTAAAGCCATGTCATTTAACAACTACCAAGATGCCGATGCTGCTTGGAATTTATTAGCAGAACTGCCTCCTGCATCCGTTGTGGCAGTGAAGCACGCCAACCCTTGTGGGGTAGCCACAATGTCAGATGTTGCTCCTACTATTCTAGGTGTATATAAATTAGCTCATGATGCTGACCCGCAGAGTATTTTTGGTGGCATAGTTGCGGTAAATGTAGAAGTTGGTAAAGAGCTTGCTGAGGAGATGTCCAAAACCTTTTTAGAGATTGTCTTAGCACCCTCTTTTAGTGAAGAGGCGTTAGCAGTTTTTGCTAAGAAAAAGAATTTACGTCTTTTGCATGTTACTGCTGAAGATAAGTCCAAGCTTGACATTCGCCGTATACGTGGTGGTTTGCTGATTCAAGCTATTGATAGAGGGGCTTTAGATAATTGTGACCTCAAGGTAGTTACGAAGTTGCAACCAGATGAAACAGCATGGCAAGATTTGCGCTTTGCTTGGACTATTGCCAAACACACTAAATCAAATACGATTGTGCTTGCTAAAGAAGGTCGGAGTACAGGCATTGGCGTTGGGCAGGTCTCTCGTATTTGGGCTGCGGAACAGGCTATTGAACATGCTGGTACGTCAGTGACAGGCTCGGCACTTGCAAGTGATGCCTTTTTCCCTTTTGATGATGTGGTTCGTTTGGCTGGTGCACATGGCGTAACAAGCGTGATTTGCCCAGGCGGTTCTAAACGAGATGATGAAGTGATTGCTGCCTGTGACGAGTTGGGTATCAGTATGGTTTTTACTGGTATGAGGCACTTTAGACACTAAAAAAATACCAGACATAAAAAAAGGTTCTTAGGTTTGTCCTAAGAACCTCAAATTTTTTGTTGAGTCTCTAATATCGCATATCAGAGTACTTGATTATTGCAACTAGTTTTGTGGAACGATTTCGAGTTGAACGGTGACGTCAACACGTTCTCCCTCACGTAACACAGTAACGATTACTTCGTCACCAGGGTCATGTGCAAAGACAAGATCTTGTAGTTGGAAGGTATCAAATACATCGATACCATCGATTGCAACGATGACATCGCCACCAGCAGGGACTTGCTGACCGTTTATCATTACATCAAATGTGCCGCCTACTAAGCCAGCTTTTGCTGCTGGACCATCTTCTTCAATGTTGCGAATCACAACACCACGCTCAGGATAACCAAGACGCTCACGTACTTCGTCGGGATAGGCACGTACATCTAAAATGCCAATGCCGATACGAGGACGAGTGCTAAATACGTCGTTGATGCCACCTGCTAAAAGGCTGTTTAAGTTATTGTTTAAGTGGTTACTAGGTACAGCAAAACCAACGCCTAAATTACCTCTGGTGCCTGCACCACCACCTGGGATGATTGCAGTATTAATACCAATAAGTTCACCACGAGAGTTAAGCAGTGGACCACCTGAGTTACCAGGGTTAATAGCTGCATCTGTTTGAATCATTGATGCTGCAAAGTTACCGATGGTTGGAATTTCATCACGGTCAAGTCCAGATACGATACCTGTTGTCACAGTTGAAGCAAATCCAAATGGATTGCCGATGGCGATAACTTTTTGACCGACAAGTACGTCATTAGAATCTGCGATTACAATTGGCAGGACATCTGCTGGCAATTCGCTTGGGTCGTTGAGTGCAAGTAGTGCTAAGTCAAAAGATGGGTTAGCACCTACGACACGCACTTCTACTTCTTCGTCGTTGGTATTTGGGAAGACTACTGAAAGGGATGCACCTTCAACAAGTTCTACGCTGTCTTCACCGATTGCTGATTCAATCACGTGATAGTTGGTTACGATATGCCCTTCTTGGTCGATAACAAAGCCACTACCTGAGCCAATATCTGGACGAGGCTGTGGTGTTTGACCGTCTGGTGCTTCTTCGTCATCCTGTTGTGGTAGGTTGAAGAAATCTCTGAACTGTGGTGGGATTTGCTCAAGTGGCACATCACCAAAAACGTTGCCGATACCTGTAGCAGGTGATTCAACACGGATAGCGACTACGCTATTGCCGACGGCTTGAACAATGCCAATAGTATTTTGCTCGTCTTCAAGGAAGGCTCGAGCCTGATTAAAGCCCTGATTATCTGCCTGTGCACTTGCAGGACTTTGGTTTAAAGTAAAAACAAATAAAGCAAGTCCTACTAAAGCTATGCCAGAAAATAGCATAGTACGA
>CALGZD010000318.1 GCA_937934635.1 uncultured Deinococcales bacterium | reverse complement strand
GATAAGATCTGCACCAGCTCGGCGCATCGCTAACAAACTTTCACGTACCGCCGAAGCTTCATCCAGTACACCTGCTTTAACCGCAGCTTTAATCATGGCGTACTCACCACTAACATTGTAAGCAACTACTGGTAAGGCAGTATGCTCACGCATTTGCCGAATGACATCAAGGTAGGCTAGTGCTGGTTTAACCATCATCATGTCTGCACCTTCTGCCTCATCCAAATACATTTCAGTCAGTGCTTCACGGACATTGCGACTATCCATCTGGTAAGTGTGTCTGCCCGTAATACCAACGTCTTTAGGTGATGAACCTGCGGCATCACGAAAAGGACCGTAGAAGGCAGATGCATATTTGACCGAATAAGCAAGAATGCCAACATCACTGTGTCCAGAATTATCTAAGCACTCTCGGATGCTGCCAACTCGACCATCCATCATGTCTGAAGGAGAGACCATATCTGCGCCTGCTTCGGCATGAGACAAAGCCATTTTGTTGAGTTGCAACAAACTCGGATCGTTATCAACAACAGGTCCCTTTGCTGTTTCTTTAATGATGCCACAGTGACCATGATCGGTATAGCCACACAAACAAACATCGGTCATGAGCACTAGCTCATTGCCAAAATGCTTTCTAGCCTCTCGTAAAGCTCGATTGACAGGACCTTCAGGGTCAAAACTTGTTGTTCCTGCTGCATCTTTTTTATCTGAATCTAGTACACCAAAAAACATCACAGACTTTATGCCAAGCTTCAAGCAGCGCTCGAGCTCACCCATCAGCCTATCTACGCTAAACCGTGAGACACCTGGCAAGGTAGCAATCGCCTGTTCTTGCTGCTCACCCTCCACCACAAAATAAGGCATGATAAAGTGCCTCGGCTCAATATGTGCCTCAGCTACTAAGTCACGCATAGCTGCTGTTGTTCTTAGGCGTCTGGGTCTTTTAACAGGTCGTCTCAAAAGACTAGTTTGTATATCAACATCATTCATCAGCTTCTATCCTCATCTTTAAAACTTGCTTTCACGATATGTACTTACTTTCAAAATAGCCTCAGCAATGGCTTCTATGGAAGGGGTCTCAGCAACAGAACATCTAAAACCAAGCTTGCGAATTGCTTCCGCTGTTGTTTGCCCTATAGCGACCAAATTTTTATTTAGAAAAATGTTATTTTCTTGCAAACCTGCTTGTAATACTTGTGTAGCAGATGGACTGGCAAACAATATAGTATCGACATCTTGAACCTTGATGTCTTTAACATCTACGAGGTCAGTTCTATATATCACGACTGATTTTGTTGGAATATTTGCCTCAGTGAGTCTATCTTTTAAAACAGTCAACCTTAGATTACCAACAGGCAAAGCTACTGACTTTGCATTTGGAAAACGACGCACAAATACGTCTGCTAATCCTTCAGCACTTTGTGGTTTGCCAATGACCTCTACCTGAAGTCCTAGAGCTTGTAAGCGCTCTGCTGTTTTTTGACCTACTGCGCCGTAGCGAATATGTTTTGGGAGGGATTTGGGAAGATATTTAGGAAGACTAGGGGTGAGCTCGAGCCATGCCTCTATAGCTGCCTGACTTGAAAAAAGCATCCACTCACAGTCCAGCAAAGCTTGTGCATCTTGATAAGCATTTTTTAGCGTAACAGTTTTAATAAAAGGCTGATGTTCAACCACCAAACCTTGTGCCTCAAGCAAGTCCTGCAAGCCTTGCAAACGATCTTTAGACTGCGTCAGAAGTACTTTAGCCATACTATTTAGCCATACTAATAAGTAGCTTAGCTATTATTGTGTGCTGGCCACCCAAGCGCATCATAGGCAAGCATAGCTGCGCCCTCTGGACTTGCCTGTTCAACAGCAACAAGTTGCCCTTCATACCAAGTTCTAAGGTGAATAACATGGTCAATTCTTTGTGCGTAAGCACCAAGTGCCAACTGACAACCACCTTGCAGCATTGCCATGAGTCCACGTTCAGCAGCCACACAACGATAGGTTTCCATGTGATTCAGGTCATTGAGTATCTGAGCTAGTTGATAATTATCTCGGTTACATTCAAGCGCAAGTACACCCTGTGCTGGCGCAGGCACAAAGAACTCTGGTTGTAAATACGCTAAGTACAAATCATCCAGTTCAAGTGCTAAACGCTCTATTCCAGCAGCAGCTAATACAATGGCATCATAATCACCATCTCGCAGCTTTTGAATTCGGGTAGGTACATTGCCTCGTAGTTCAGCAACTTCTAAATCAGGACGAAAGCTCACTAACTGCTTTTGACGACGCACAGCACTTGTACCAACCTTTGCACCGTCTTGAAGCACTAAGCTCAAAGCTTCAAGCGTAGCAATATTCCTCTGTCCCTGTTTACTTTGACCTAGTAGTTCACTATTACGAATAACTAAGACATCCCTTGGATCAGCTCGCTCGGTCATAGCAGCAATTTCCAATTGTGGGTGAGGTGCGCTTGGCAAATCTTTAAAAGAATGGACTGCCATATCTGCATGACCTTCTGTGATGGCATCTTGTACAGATTTTGTAAAAAAACCTTGTCCCTGCATGGCAGCAAAAGCGCTGGTCTTATCTTTATCTCCTTGAGAATCAACAAGTACCAATTCGGATGCATGACCTAGCGAAGCCAACTGATCTTTAACCCAATTGGCTTGCCACAGCGCTAGGGCACTCTTACGAGTCGCTATACGTATAGTAGCTATACTTGTAGTCGCTGTATTTGTAGTCGCTGTATCTGTCATTGACGTGCCAATACCTGATGTAGAGGTCATTTATTTTTGAAGTTTTATTTCATCAAAATAGCTTTTGGCAGCTTCATAGCCATGTTCTCTGGCAACTGCACGAATACCTTTGATTGGACCATGCAACAACCTACCAAGCACTTTATTCACTTCAGCTTCTGGCAATACTTCCAAAAGCGTCTTTTTATAATCTTCTCGCATCTGACGAATTGAAGGTCCAAGGAGCTTTTCACTCCATAGAGCAAGTGCTTCCTCAAGCTCTTGCTTGATAACAATATCAGCTTGCTCAAGCTTATCCTTTAGCTCTTCCCGACGCACCTGTCCTGCTTTTTGCAAGGTGTCTACATTGAGAAGTTCTAATTCAGAACTAACCGCTACATCAACATTTCTAGGAATACCTAAATCTACGATAGCTCTCAAATCAGAAAATTGCTTTACATAGTCAAGTTGAATCAAATCTTTAACAGGAGTAGCACAAACTAGTGCCTGTACTGGATAAGCTGAATAAGACTGAGACATAAATTCATCAAGCCGCACCACAGGAAAAGCAAAAGATTTAGCCAATTCTTCAGCACGTTCAATACTACGATTCACAACAACAACGTTATAACCAAAATCAGAAAGGCTTTTAACAGCGAGCGCACCCATTTTACCTGCACCAAGCACTGCGATGGTTGCACCATCATCTACCTTTTTACGTAAAAATGGACAAGCCAAGCTAAAGAGTGACGTTTCCATTGGTGATATACCAACTTCACGTCTAACTTTTTTAGCAATTCGCATGGCCGTTTCAAAGGCAAAGGCTGTAGTGTTCCCTAATGTGCCTGAGTCTTTAGCATCTCGGTAGGCTTGACGCACTTGGTTCATAATCTGGTCTTCACCAGGGTTAAGTGAATCAAGCGATGACGCCACACGAGTGATGTATCTGAGTGCATCATCTCCTACATAGGTATAGGGCTGAAAGCTTGTACCTGAAGGTTGGAATTCTTTGCAAATAGTAGCGAGACTGGTCTCTTCTGGCAAGACCATTGTCAAATCCCAACGGTTACACGTTGCGATGCTGACATACTCTGTTAAGTTTTTTTCCTGTACGACTTCAGAGATAACGTCTGAATTAAAATTCTGCTGCCAGTGCTCGAGCGCTTCAGCGCCACCACGCAAATGTGATACCCCAACTACTGCTAGTCTTTCCACGCCTTTTAGTCTAAGGTTTTGGACATGGGCATTGTGTCACCTAGTTAGCATAAAAGAAAAAAATTGTAAGCTAAACTCCTAAAAATTTTTGCGCTGCTGCCAAGAAGTAATAACTGCCTCAACATTTTCTTCAGTAGAATGCCGACAATCAATCTCTAGGTCATACTTACAGTAGTCATGAGTTTTCATATGATACTTTGCTTCACCAATATGCCGATTACCTCGCTCAAGCTCTCGCTTTTCAATAACCTCTAAAGGACAGTGTAAACCCACAAAAAAGACATCATCATCTTTCAATAATCTCAGCAAATCATCCATCCAAACATGAGATTCAATAATATGCTCGACGATAAGATTATTTCCTGCACTTGCAAAAGCAGGTAAAACACGGTGAAAACCATCAAAAAACTTTGGGCGTACTTCACTCCAATCGAATTTACCACCCCTATCTAATCTAGAAGGTGCCATGCCAATATCAATAAATTGATCAGAAGAAATGTGCCAAAAAGGCTCGTCTAAGGCATTTTGCAATGCCTTACAAAGCGTTGATTTTCCAGCACTTGATGTGCCATTGATTAGAATTATTTTACCACTCAATACAGTAATTATCCTAAGCTATACTAACGATTTCTGGGAGGCAGCTTGACCACAACGGTATCACCGATATAATCATGAACCGCTCGTCGACGCTCGTTCACTAGTGTAGTTACAAGCTCAGCAATAAACCATACAACTAAGGCTACCCAAACATAGCTCCCTAAAATAGCCGCATCAAGCTGCTCTTCATAGCCTGTATATCCGTTTGATATTAAGAGTCGAATTGATAAAACTACAAAGTAAGCTTCAATTAGAATGGTAACACTCTCACGTTTAAAAGCACGAAACAATCCTGGGATTTCAGTTTCATCAGCACTGAGAACCTTAACTCTCAATAGCATCTTACCTATTGTCTGTCCAAAATAAGCATGCATAAGGATGTTGTAAAGTGGATAGATAAAAGTTGATACTGCAACATAAACAGCCATACTGATGATGGCACCATCCTCTCGCAAAAATAGAGGATCTACGAATGATATCAACATCAAAAT
>CALGZD010000317.1 GCA_937934635.1 uncultured Deinococcales bacterium | reverse complement strand
ATTCCACTATAAGAAGTCTGGACACAGTGGTCCAATTGAGTTGGCATCATCATCAGCTTCTTGGCCAGGTGCTACAGATGCTGCGCTTGTCTTTTCTGAATCAGCTAAAAAAGCTGGTATGGATATTCAGGTTAAGCGTGTGCCTGCGGATGGTTACTGGTCAGATACATGGAATGTTGTTCCATTCTGTTCTTCATACTGGATCTCTCGTGAAACACAAGATCAGATTCTCACTGTTGCTTATACTGGTGACTGGAATGATTCACGTTTCTTCAATGATCGCTTTAGTGAGTTACTTCCTCAAGCACGTGTTGAAAGAGATACAGACTTACGTGCTCAAATGTACACAGAGATGCAGCAACTTATTCATGACAACTCTGGTGCACTAATTCCTGTATATAATGCATTTATTGATGCAGTTTCTACAGAAGTTCAAGGCTTCGAAAGTAGCCCAAGCCAATCACTTATGGATCAGTTAATCCATGAGTTCACTTGGTTCGGTTAAGAACTGAAGACCGATAATTTAAGGGAACAGCGTATGCTGTTCCCTTAGTTTTTATTTAGTTATTTTTATTTTTTAGCTAGGATGGCATATAGTTTGATATGAATATTTTACGCCTTGTTTTACAAAGATTGCTTTTTGGGATATTGACCCTCTTAGCAATCTCTATTTTTACTTTTTTGGGTACAGAGTTACTTCCAGGTGATGTTGCTCAGACTATTTTGGGTCAAATGGCAACACCTGAAAACACAGCAGCTTTGCGTGCCGAACTAGGCTTAGATAAACCACCTGTGACTCGGTATCTGAATTGGCTTGGTGGTCTTGTACAAGGGGATTTAGGGACTGCATTAACATCTAAACGCCCAATCAATGACATGATTAGTGGACGTTTAGGCAACACACTATTTTTAGCATCAGTCTCAGCGCTTATAGCGATTCCTTTAGCGATATTGCTAGGGTTATTATCTGTTCGTTTTAGAGATTCTTGGATTGATAAATTTATTTCTATTTCAACACTGACTACTATTTCATTACCTGACTTTTTTGTTGGTTATGTGCTTATCCTTATTTTCGCTATTAATCTTGGCTGGGCTACAAGTATGTCTACGGTTTATCCTTCGATGGGCTTGTGGGAAAAACTGGGTTCAATTGCCTTACCCGCAGCGACCTTAACATTGGTTGTCTTGGCCTATATGATGCGTATGACACGTGCAGCGATTATTGGTATTATGTCTAGTCCATATATTGAAATGGCACAGCTCAAAGGTGTGTCACCCATGAATGTTATTTTCAGACACGCTTTACCTAACTCTATTGCACCAATTGTAAACGTTATCGCGATTAACCTTGCGTACCTCGTTGTTGGAGTGGTGGTAGTGGAAGTTATCTTTGTGTATCCAGGTTTAGGTCAGCTTTTGGTAGACCACGTTTCTAAGCGTGATATTCCTGTGGTGCAAGCCTGTGCGCTTATCTTCGCTGCAATTTATATTGGTTTGAATATGCTTGCAGACATTATTGCTATTATTAGTAATCCAAGATTGAGGTTTCCTAAGTGACGTACATCAGTGAATCTTTTGAGATAAAGTTGGATGGTGTGAGGTTACGCAGTGTTAGGTTACCCAGTGTTAGGTTACGCAGCATTCAATCAAAGAGCATTCAATCAAAGAGCATTCAGGGTGACTCGAAATCAGTGACTTCTCCTTCGGAATATGGTCTTTTGGACTGTTGTTGTATTGTGCAAGCATTGTGGCAGCGTGTTGGTGGTGGCTTATGAATTTAGCTCGAGCCCCCTTTACTGCTAAGCTAGGTTTACTCATCATTGCGCTCTATGTGTTAGTGGGGCTGTTTGGACCAATGATTTCGCCTTACACACAGTCAGAAATTGTTGGCAGTGTTTGGGAACCAACTCGCTTTCAATTACGTTTTGGTGCACTTGATGACAGTCTTAAAGAAAACGTTATTTTTGGCATTCCAAATGTCATTCACTTTCTTGGTGGCATGTCAGAGTTCTTTTTTGGCACAGATAACCTAGGTCGCGATCTGCTTAGCCGTATTATTTATGGCACACGTCTAACCATCTTTGTAGCACTTGCGGCTTCTGTTATTTCATTCCTTTGGGGAATTTTCACAGGCTTCCTAGCTGCTGTAAGTGGTGGTTGGGTTGACCAAATTCTAAGTCGTTGGGTTGATATGTTGATTGCATTCCCAACACTTATTTTTGCACTCGTTGTTTTGAGTATGGTTCCTATCAATATGACCACCTTGATTCTGGTAATGGCTACCTTGGATTCAACCCGTGTATTTAGGATATCGCGAGCAATTGCTCAAGATACAGGTGTTATGGACTTTGTAGAGGCCGCACGTTTGCGTGGTGAAAATACACTCTGGATTATCTTCCGTGAAATTTTGCCAAATACACTAACGCCATTGATTGCAGAATTTGGACTTCGTTTTTCTTTCCATATTCTCTTCTTAAGTTCACTAAGCTTCTTAGGTTTAGGTATTCAACCACCAAATGCTGATTGGGGTGGCATGGTACGAGAAAATAGTGCAGGCATATCTTTTGGTCTAACGGCTGCGCTTGTACCTGCAATGGCTATTGCGATACTAACTGTTAGCGTAAATTTTGTAGTTGACTGGGTTCTTGACCGTACATCTAGTTTAAGAAGTGACACTTAAGGAGGGCCTGAACTTATGAATTCTACAGACTCTAAACAACTACTAGAAGCAAAAGACTTAGTCGTAACTGCAAAAATCCAGCGTGAAGGTCAACCTGATGAAATCTTAACGATTGTAGATGGTGTTTCTTTTACGCTTGAAAAAGGTAAAGTTCTTGGGCTCATCGGTGAATCTGGTGCAGGAAAATCAACCATTGGTTTGGCTGGTTTAGCCTATGGTAAGGCTGGTTGTAAAATCACTGGTGGAGAGATGATTCTGCACAATAGTGAAGGTGTCGGCGAAAACATTGTAGACTATGCGCCAAAAGAAATGCGTGTACTACGAGGTGGGCGTGTATCCTATGTAGCACAGTCTGCTGCTGCTGCATTTAACCCAGCACACAAGTTAAACGATCAAATTATCGAAACTGCTATTAAGAGTGGTGCTAGTAGTAAAGCTGATGCACTTAAGTATGCAACCTTGCTTTATAACAAACTAGGTTTGCCTGAGCCTGAACGGTTTGGGTTTCGCTATCCACACCAAGTTTCTGGTGGACAGCTTCAACGTGCAATGACTGCTATGGCACTGGCGAGTAAGCCAGACTTGATTGTGTTTGATGAACCAACAACTGCACTTGATGTAACAACTCAGATTGATGTGCTTGCAGCAATCAAAGATGCAATCCGTGATTTTGGTACTGCTGCGCTCTATATTTCACATGACTTGGCTGTAGTTGCACAGGTTTCTGACCATATCATGGTGTTACGTCATGGCAAGATGGTTGAATATGGAGAGACAGAGCAAATCATTACTCGTCCGCAAGAACAATACACCTCTGAGCTGGTTTCTGTACGAAGTATCTTTAAAGAAGAAAAGCCTCGGACCGAAGAGCAACCT
>CALGZD010000316.1 GCA_937934635.1 uncultured Deinococcales bacterium | reverse complement strand
GATGTTGCTTTTACAAGTAAGACGCAGGTTAAGTTTTTGTTTGAGATTGCGGAGCGTTTAAACAAGCTTGATGGTTTGAAGACTTTATTCAGCAACGATGTGATGGCAGTCTCAGTTGGGCATATGACTTCAGGCGCTTTGCGTGATTGGGGTGTTGAGCGGATTGTGGCGCCAGAGCAAGAGCGAATGGGGGCTATGGTGATGGCGTTGGCAGAGCACTATTCTAGTGCTACAACTTAGAAGAAAATTACGAATTCTTATTTTTATGAGATTTACTTTCTCATAAGACTAATGTATTGATTTGTAAATTTGTTCTTTTTTTGTTAGTGCAGGTTGTTTAAAATGACATACTAGTCGAAGTTTATTAATGAACAAGGATAAGGAATACTCCAAGGCTTGTTTCGAAAATAAAATATTCGACGTATGGTTTGCCAGACAGGAATTCATTGTTGATTCTCAGTCGGCTTGCCGCAGGGGCAGTTCATTAGTTATTGAGGTAAGTCATTATTAACGTTACAACTAGTATATATAAAAAGATTTTCTATGTTCTAAGTGTCCTAAGTTTTTTTTGTGTAGCAATTTTTTTAAGCGCTTGTGAAAGTCAAACAGCGGAAGTTAAGTGTGGTGAGTTGACGGAAGAGCTTTATCGGGCTCGAGCCTCATGTATAGGCAAACAACATCCAACGCTTGGGAAAATATCAGTCATTCACCTCTATGAGTCAGATACTTTAGTAGCAAGCTCAGATTCATTATTTTATCGAGGTGTAGGTGTATCGCAAATATTTGTAGATGAAAATGCTTGGCGTGTGTCGTTTACCCCTCAGCGTACGGGAAGCTATGACTTTAAAGCAGAAATCAAAGATGAATTTGGACGTACCTTAGTAGAAGACTTTGACTTTGTTGTTCAGGAAAATTACAACATCGTTGTTTTATTAACTGACGATCAACATTTTGACACCTTGCAATACATGCCATTTGTACGAGATACATTCTTGCCACAAAGTTTAAATTTCACAGAGTCGTTTATAACGATTCCTGTGTGTTGCCCAGCTAGAGCAAGTCTACTTTCAGGCTTTCATGGACACAATACAGGGGTTTTGACTAATCCTTTACCTAATGGTTCAAGAAATAATTTTAATGAGCAAGATACTATGCCATTGCATTTGCAACAGCTAGGCTACAACACTGGCTTTATTGGTAAATATTTACACGGCTACACGCCTGGTTTTGTGCCACCTGGTTGGACGTCCTTTGTTGCCAATAACGAAGGCGGGCAGATAGCGGATTGGTTTAATCTGAAAGACATTACCATTGGGAGCAGTAGTAACAAGGCTACTCGTGGCAGGATTACTCGTTCAGTACAGCAGCATCTAGTGAGTTATCACCGAGACAAGGCAACAGAATTTATTGATGTCTTTGCTTCTGCAAGAGATCCATTTTTCTTATATATAAGTACCTATGCACCTCACCCACCTGCAACACCTGAAGCTATTGATACAAGCAAGTATTTAGATTTCAACTATTCTGGTAGGGCATTCAATGAGCAGGATTTGACTGATAAACCAAATTGGGTGCAAGCAGCTCACCGTGACTATGGTCAATGTGCAACAAAGGTTCGCCGTGATCACATACAATCGTTGCAAGGTGTAGACAGGATGATGGAAGATGTTTGGCAAAGCGTAGTGTCTGCTGGTGAGTTAGACCGCACTATCTTTATATTGACATCTGATAATGGTTTGACTTTTGGTGAGCATGGCTTACCTTGTGATAAAGGTATGGCTTATGAAGAATCTATACGTGTGCCTTTTGTAGTGCGTATGCCAGATGGGCAAGTGGGAACGAGTGACTTACTCACCGCAGTGAATATTGATTTAGCAACAACAGTTTATGATCTTGTAGGTATAGATAAAGAGACAGATGGGTTGAGTTTAGTTCCAGCCTTGCAGCAGCAAGTATCTGAAAATGAAGTACTGGAATCATGGCGTGAGCATATCCTCATTGAAGCTTATGGTTATTTAGATTGGCGCTACGATACACAAGGCGTGTGGTCAGGCATTCGTTCCAAAGATTGGAAATATGTAGAGACTGCTGATGATATCAATGAGCTTTATAATTTAAAGGAAGATCCTTTTGAGCAAGAAAACTTAATAGCTTCAGGGGACTATCTAAATGTAATTGATGATATGCGTTCATTGCTCACGCAACAAAGAGGTTTAGCAATTACTACCTTTGACTTGCCTGATGCTGAGCGGGGACAACCCTACGAGGTAGAACTTACAGCTTGGGGTGCTAGCGAGCCATATACATGGGTTGTGTCATCGGGGCGATTGCCAAACGGATTACGGTTAAATAGTCGAACTGGTGTTATATCAGGCAACGCTGCCAGTAGAGGCACGCACAAGTTTCAAGTGCGTGTAACTAGTCCTAAACAAGCAACACATCGTGGAAAAAATCAGCAGTTTTTCTTTGAATATGAACTGCGTGTACAGTAACTAGCTACTTATTTACTTATATACTTAGTTAGGCATTTTTGATAAGTTGTTCGAGTACCTTGAGGATGTCTTTGCGTCGTTCCTTGCTAGGTGGTGCATACTGATATATTTCAGTAAACCATAATCCATCAATCGTTAAACGGAAAAGTGTGGCTATAATAGGATCTATACCAGAATCTTCAACTTTATGTTGCCAATCACTATATTTCTCTTGCATATAACTGTGTATCCAAGGAAAATCATCAACTGAAGCAAAGAGGCTAGCCATCAGTTTCGAGATTTCAGGATTTAAGGCTTGTTTCATTGAGCCTTCTGCATAGGCTTTTAACCAACTACCTTTTTGCCCATCATATTTTTTTGCAAGTCGATTTATCTCAGTGTCAAAAGAACTCATAACGTGTTGAAAGAGTTCTTTTACTAAGGTTTCCTTATTGGGAAAGTGATACAACAAGCCACCCTTACTCAACTTAGCTTTTTCAGCAACGGCATCTAGGGTTAAACCTTTAGAACCTTGTTCAAGTAAAATGCTTTGACAAGCTTTGAAAATACGTTCTTGGGTTACTTTCGCTTTAGGTTGGGTTTTAGCTTTAGGATAGGTAGTCATAGTGGGTATGGCTTGTTAGTTAGCAGATTTCTATGCTAAATTTACTATACCAACCAGACGGTTTAGTATCAAGTTTTTGATATCAAGTTTTTGATATCAAGTTGTAAAAGCCTTAAAGTCTGGTACTTGTAATGCTTAAGGATATTATTATGAACTATGATTACATCGTTGTAGGTGGTGGCTCCGCAGGAAGCTGTATTGCTAACCGTTTAAGCGCAGACCCGAACAATAAAGTGCTGGTGCTTGAAGCTGGTCGGATGGATAGCTGGTGGGATATTTTTATTCATATGCCAGCAGGTTTAGCAACTCCGATAGGTAATAAATTCTATGACTGGATGTATGAGTCTGAGCCTGAGCCCGGTATGAATGGTAGGAAGGTATATCATGCCAGAGGGAAAGTGTTGGGGGGCTCGAGCTCAATCAACGGTATGATTTTTCAGCGTGGCAATCCTATGGACTACGAACGTTGGGGTGCAGATGAAGGTATGGAAAATTGGGATTATGCCCATTGTCTCCCATACTTCAAGCGTTTTGAAAATTGCCTTGATGGCGACCATGTTCCAAACAATGAAAAATACCGTGGTAAAGATGGTCCGCTTAAGCTAGAGCGTGGACCAGGCACTACTCCCTTGTTCAAGGCATTTTTTAATGCAGTTAAACAAGCTGGCTATCCATTGACTGATGATGTCAATGGTTATCAGCAAGAGGGTTTTGCGCTATTTGATAGAAATATCCATAAGGGTAAGCGCTTGAGTGCAGCAAGGGCCTACTTACACCCAGTTATGAAAGAACGCGATAATCTAACCGTAGTTACTGGTGCGATGGTAAACACGCTCATCACAGAAAGTAAGCGTGTCATCGGTGTAAATTACGAAGTTAAAGGCAAAAAACTACAAGCCTATGCTGGCGAAGTTATTTCCTGTGGTGGTGCATTTAACTCCCCACAACTTTTACAACTTTCAGGCATTGGCAATGCTGCTGAACTTGAAGGACTAGGCATTGATGTTATCCATGATTTACCAGGTGTTGGTGAAAACCTTCAAGAT
>CALGZD010000315.1 GCA_937934635.1 uncultured Deinococcales bacterium | reverse complement strand
AAAAAGCTTACGTCAATACGCTAAAAGAATTCTTTCCAAATATTCAAATTGAGAACAGCATCATGAACCGTTGTATCGTGACCTATAGTAACCACGGCAATCCCTATGTTGATAGCCTCGGTGATAATCTCTACCTCTGTACAGCAGGCAATGGTTCAGGCGCAAAAAGTGCTGATGCTATTGGTGAACTAGCTGCTAACTTAGTTCTCAATGATGCTTGGGATGATACGTTCTTTAAAGCAAGTGATTTTGCAGTTTAAATAGTTATGAACCTAATCAATCTATCTGACCTTAGCAAAGAAGATATAAAAAATATCTGGGCTATTGCTGAGCAACCTATAAACCCCTTATCTGGCTATGTTGCTTGGTCTTTTGAAGGCAATGGCATTCGTACACGCACATCATTCCTTCAAGGTTTTCGTGCTTTAGGTTTGGACTACATTGAACTTCCTAATCTTTTAAAGACGTCTGAACGAGTAGAGGACTTAGCAGGGTATCTTGATGACTACTACGAAGCTTATGTTATTCGCGAATCTAATCATGAGCGATTAAGTGCCTTTGCAAATGCCTCTAAACGACCTGTTGTTAATGCAATGTCTAGCGAAGGTCATCCGTGCGAGGTACTTGCAGATGCTTATTATCTAGAAACTGAGTTTGGGAAACTTGAAGACGTTAAGCTTGGTTTATGGGGTCCACCGACGAATGTTTTTAAGTCGTGGCATCATTTAGCTCAAGTTTTTGGTTTTACTATTTGGCACTATTGTGATATTGAATTTCACAGCTCTATACAGAATGTTGTTTTCAGTGATGAACTACTCAATCCAATCGATGTTCTTATAACGGATGGTTGGTCAAAAGACTATAAAAATACTAAATGGTCCTTGACCTTAGAGCATCTGAATCAACTAGGAAAACCCAAACTTTTACCTGTACCTCCATTTACAATTGGACAAGAGGTAAGTTTTGATCCTGTAAATAATGCTGCTTTTGTTGGCTATGGGCAGAAGAAGTTGCTTTTAAACACACAACAAGCAATTCTCTTATTTCTTTTGAGGAGTAAGAACATTAGAGGCTAGATACTAATTATAAGTTATTGCTGAAAAACGATTTTGATTGTTAGACTTATCAAGATAGAAATTATTACGACCTCGATTTTTAGCTTGATAAAGTGCTTGATCAGCTTTTAATATCAGAAGCTCGAGCATCATGGTTTCATTTGGGACCAAAGTACATATCCCCATACTCAAAGTTACTTGTGGAATCGTTAATGATGCTTTGTGCGGTAACGCTTTATCAAGTAGCGCAGTATGAACCTTTTCTGCGACATCACACGCTCCTGCTTCACCAGTATCAGGCAAAACAATTGCAAACTCTTCACCACCATACCTTGCGACAAAATCTCGTGGATAATGAACTTCACTAGCAAGTATCCTTGCAACTTCTCTTAAGCATTCGTCCCCTTGCAGGTGACCATAGTTATCATTGTAAAGCTTAAAATGGTCGATGTCACAAAGGATGAGACTGATTGGTTTGCCTTGTTGTTTGTGCTCGAGCCATTGCTCTTGTAAGTACTGATCGAAAGCTGCACGGTTATTTAAAGCAGTTAAACCATCTTGCATTGCTTTTTCAGCAAGTAGAGTATTTGCTTGACGGAGTTCTAATTCTGTTTTTTTATGCTTAGTAATTTCAGCTTGCAATTCTAAAGTTCTTTTATTTACTAACCTTTCTAAAGAGGAGGCATAGGTCAAAACTTCTTGCCTTTTTAAAGTAACTTGTATGGCATTGCTGATGTCACGACGTAACAATGCAGATATCATTTCGAACTCTATTCCATCAACACCATTTGAAGAAAAGTCTTGAACTTCAACCACCATATAGCCATAGAACTCTTTCACACCCACAAGAGAAAACATCACAAAATGTTCTTCACTAGAAAGAACTTTTTCGCTAAGTTCTTGAACAACATTGCTGCTGTTCATTTCTAGACCCACCAAATCTACTTGCTTTCCCCCGTGATAACTAAGCATGACTACCAAATCAGCATCTTCCCTAAAATGCTTTTCATTAGTCAAGCCATAAGCTTTATCTAAAATAATATAAAATTGATTTATATTCTGTTTCACTAAGTGATTACTTAGGAAATCCATAAGTTCAGCATTACTGTCTTGAGACCACAATTGACTTGAATCAAGAAGATTTATATAGTTTTGACGAATGTTAATATTCAGCTCATAGTTTTGATACTTCGCTAAATTAACCAAGCACCTACGAGCCTCTTGAAAAAAGATATGTGCATCTTGAATCTTTGTATTATCGCTGTTAGTCATCATCGGATGCAGCATCAAAACATCTAGCCATTCATAACATATATCGTAATCTGTACTATGAAGTGCAAATTGCTTTAAGACGTGTTGCCAAACGTTTAGTAACATCTTCATATTTATAGTTGAATGCATGTACTGCTCAAAAGCAGCATTGATTCCGTTGGGCAAGGAACTATAGTTATTACTAAGTGATAACTCCTCTTGTTTCCCACAAGATGCACGAACTATTAATTCTGATGATAAGCAAACACTACGACAAGCATCTTGAGTAACCTGTTTATTATCCAAAAGGTCACATAATAACTCCACTGACCTTTTAACTAAATCTTGTATGGGTTGCTTTACTGTTGTTAAAGGAGGCAAGGTTAACGAACTTGTATAAGTATTGTCAAAACCAACAACTGCTATATCTTCAGGAATACATATATTTAACTTTGTCAATGCTTGCATCGCACCAATTGCCATGGCATCATTTGCTGCCACAATGACATCAATTGAACGTCCTGATGCAACAAGCTCCTTTGTTAAGTCTTCAGCCTTCCGCCCATGAAACTCTCCTGTAACACACAGAGTTTCATCTAGTACTAAACTACGCTTATCAAGTTCCTGACGAAAAACATCTTCACGTAACTGAGAATCAAAATTATCCTTATAGCCTCGAATAAACGCAAAATGCTTGTGATTACATTCATCACATAAATGCGCCATAAGGTCTTGCATACCTTTACGTTGGTCATTAACGACACTAGCATAGCCTTCAACAGCTCTTCCTAAAACCACAACTGGTAAGTTTTTAGTTTCAAGAAATGCTTTAAAGGCTTCATTACTAAGAAAATTACTAATTCCTGCAAGGACAATAATGCCATCTAGGCTATCTTCATTCACGACATCATATAGACGATTAGCCATTCGAAGATCTGCACGAGGGTTGTTTATGATGTCGCCAACAAATGTCAACATCTGGAAACCCGAATCAGATAACATCTGTCTCATTGGTTCCAGAAACTGGTTTTGATACTCGCCTAAATAATCAACAAGCACAGCGATTTTTGGATTGTCTAGATTTTTCATCTAACACCTGCTTATTGTCCTAAGCACAAACAATTTGAATAAAACCAAGTCAAATAAAACCAAGTCAAGATGTTATAAGCTTCGCTATTGCACTCAACTCTAATAAAGCAACGCTAATAAAGCATCTATAGTAAAGGTATACTAATACTGTAGAGCAAACAATAAACTGATTTTAAATCCTTTTGCAGCCCTATCTAGCTAACGTTTTTACAAATAAAAGCTATGCACCTATAAATTTCTCTCAGCGTGACAATCACGCAATTTTTTTGACTACAGAAAGTACTATATGAGTAACTATTTTAATGATCTTGGACAACCGATTGGTTTCCCCACTCCAAACTGGCAAGCCTGTCAAACACCACCAACCACACCTATACCTATCCAAGGTAACTATTGTCATTTAGAAGCTTTAGATGCAGCAAAACATGCTGAAGATTTGTTTCATGCCTATAGGCAAGATACTGATGGCACAATCTGGACTTACCTGCCCTATGGTCCATTTGAAGACCTAGAAACATACAAAAGATTGCTCGAAACATGGTCACAAAGTAAAGACCCTCTTTTTCATGCCATTGTGGACAAGGAAACAAACAAAGCAATTGGTATTGCTAGTTACTTACGCATTGAGCCAGAAGTAGGGGTGATTGAAGTTGGGCATATTAACTATTCGCCAGAATTACAAAAAACACCAGCAGCAACTGAAGCTATGTACCTCATGATGAAGCGTGTTTTTGATGAGCTTGGTTATAGACGTTATGAATGGAAATGCGATTTACTTAATGCTGGTTCAAAAAGCGCAGCAGAGCGTTTAGGCTTTAGTTACGAAGGTATCTTTCGACAAGCTACGATGTATAAAAACCGCAATCGGGATACCGCTTGGTTTTCTATTTTGGATAGCGAATGGTCAGCGATGAAGAAGGCTTTTGAGAGCTGGCTCGAGCCCAGCAACTTCCACCCTAATGGTCAACAAATAAAACGCTTAGCCGATTTTAGGTAAATCATAACTGCAGTAATCTCAATTCACCCTAATTATGAACACGTAGGGTAAACTTGCAGTGCGGGATATCAATTCTTAAAACTTTAAGAAAAAAACGAAAGAGAAAAATGGAGGAGAAAATGTATATTCCACAACGTTTGCGTTATCTACTCGTTCTATTTATCCTATGCATCTTTAGTATCTTTAGCCTAACTGCTTGTTCCCCTACTCACGGTATAGACACTGAAAAACTAACTACAATCACAGTCTTTTATAACGATTCAGAAAACCAAAATCAGACGGTCGATTTTGATAGCGAATCCGAACAACTAACTTCAGTGAAAACATGGCTCAAGAAAAACAAAAAAGGCTGGGAAAAGTTTGAAGATACACCACCTTTTGGCGATATTCTCATCACCAGTCAAAATCTTTCACTAAACATTGGAACAGATTGGATTATACTAAGACACGTAACGCAAACAAGCCAAACAAGTGATGCCTCGGTTAAACAACTCAGAAAAGCATTGTCTACTGAAGAACGCAACTATTTTGAGACATTAAGATAAAAATTAAGATTTTAGTGTTGATAATACTTCTGAATGATTGACAACATCTGTGTATTTTCCTCTGGCTTACCTATAGAAATACGCAAACAGCCTTCAACTAAATGGTCCTGACGACGAATCAGTAAGCCATCTGCAAGCACCGCTTCGTATAGTGTTGCTGGGTCTTTGCAGGGAAGCAAAAAGAAATTTGTGCTACTAGAGTGGTAACGGATATCAGCAGCATCTAGGGCAGCAAAAATACGCTGCCTTTCACCTTTTACTTCTTGTATGTAATCCTCAACAACTTGCCTACCTTCAGTCAACACAACATCGGCAGTGGCTAGTTGCAATACCGACACTGAAAAGGGTGGTATCGCTTTTTGCACATGCTGAATCATGTCAGGATTACCAAGTGC
>CALGZD010000314.1 GCA_937934635.1 uncultured Deinococcales bacterium | reverse complement strand
TACTACCAGAGTGATGCTGTTTGTATCATGCTCACTGCTTTTTCACACCAAGAATATGGTGACCAAAGCTACGCCCTTGGCGCTAAAGCCTATATTCAAAAGTCGAATCCTGACTTTATCCCTATGCTCAAAAATACTATTGGGGCACTGCTCGATCTCAAAAGCACACAAACTAGCTCAACACTGAGTTGCGGCAGCCTCAAGTTAAACCTACACAACCAACGTGTCAGCGAAGGCGACACACGTCTAGACCTCTCTCCTATGGAGTTCAAAACACTGCTTGCACTTATGAAGCAGTGCCGTGAGGCAGTCTCAAAAGATGATTTGCACCTAAGTCTTTATCCAAATCCTGATCCAGATACTGCACCACCTACAAGTATCATTGAAAGTTATATTTCTACGCTCAGAAAAAAACTTAGCCTCAGCAAAATTGATACCGTCCGTGGGGTTGGCTACAGGTTGATGCCTCAAAACGACGACATCTAACAACACCCATTAAGATATGCGCCTTTACAGTATCTATACTGCATTTGTAGTGCTCAGCTTATCTATTTTGATTTTGCTGATGTCTTTTGCAGGCATATTCTTAATGTCCTACCTTGAAGCCCAAAGAGTTGAGCAATCCATTGCCAACAGCATCTTACAAAGCGGTAGCGAATCAGACTCAAGTGCAGCCTTCTTACTGCTGAACAATATTCAACAAACAATCTGTACTCAACCAAATTGTACCGTTCAAAGATATCTAGCTGATGGTGCTTTACTAGGTCGTACACCTGACAGCCCAACTATTCCTGATGCAGCCAGACTAAGCTATAAACAAGATGGCAATAAACGCTTTTGGCTAAAGTCTTTAGCTCTTGCTGATAATGCAGGTACGATTCGCTTTAGACAAGAAATTGGCGTCGAGCCACTGATTCGCCTACTACCATACGCACTTGTACTTTTCCTAATTTTGCCTTGGCTCTTGCTATGGAAAACCTTAGGACCGCTGAGACGCTTGAGCAATGAAGCAACTGCTATCAACCCATACAACCCTGAACCTGAACTTTTAAGTGTGAATGGTCCAACAGAAGTTAGGCAACTTAGTCACAGCCTAAAAGCCTCTTTAGGAACAATTCAGGAACAACAAGCACAAGAACGTATGCGCTACAAGTGGTTTCACCATGAACTAACACAGCCCAATGCAGTGGCTATTGGGGAGCTCGAGCTCATGGATGTCCCTCAACTAGACCTAGACAAACACGATGCAGAAAGCGTCCAAATCATTCAGCGTTCCCTAGAGGAAACAGGCTTCATCTTAAGTGCTATGGCACAAAACCTATACCTCGATAAGCTCACCATCACAGATCCTCAAAGCTTTGATTTGCGAAACATTTGCACACAAGCTGCCAGCCTATATCCTGGCGTTGTTCTAGATTTACCAGAAGATTCCTGTACCATAACTGGCAGTCGATTTTTCATTCGCCGTGTCTTACAAAATCTTCTGCACAATGCTAACCGAGTTGTCAATTCACCAGAAGACATTGCTATTATGCTTAGCAAAGAAGCGCAAGAAGCAACCATCATCGTTTGCGATAAAGGTCCAGGCATACCTGCTGATGTACAGCCCTTACTTTTTCAAGGCACTATTAATATTGAGCGTAAAAAAGGTGGCAGAGGCATCGGTCTTTGGTATGCAAAGCAGCTTGTTGAACTTCACAATGGCACAATCTCTATCAGTTCAGAAAAGCAATCTGATTATAGTGGTGCTTGCTTTGAAATCAAATTACCTCTAGATCAAACCTAGATACTCAAACCTAGATACTCAAGCCTTAAATACCCAAGTCTAGATATTCAAGCCTAGATATTCAAGTTCCCTAAGTGACCAAGCGCAAGTAGTAAAGCAGCCATATGATGAGGGTGTTGCATCTCCCCTGATAGCGCTTTAGTCACCACCGTTTCAAAAGGCAGCAACACCACTTCAATATCTTCCATTTCATCCAAAGCTTGGCTTGCTATCTCTTGTACATTTTGTGCTAAAAATAAATACGCTCGATTTGTATAGCGTACTGGATTACCTGAAAGACTCCCTAAGTACACCATGTCATCTGAAGCAAAACCTGTCTCTTCCAGTAACTCTCGTTTAGCAGCTTGTAACGCAGCTTCCTGTCTATCTACACCATCTTGGATTTCAATACCACCACTAGGAAGCTCCAATGTCGTTTGCCCGATGCCATGTCGATACTGACGCACCAAAACAACCTCACTGTTAGGCGTCAAGGCAACCACCGAGCTCCAGTCATTGGGTGAGGCAATCACAAAATCTTCCATCACCTTACCGTTAGAAACCTCAACCGTATCAGCACGAACAGGAAACCATCTGTTATCCGTTATGACTTTCGAGCTAAGAACTTTCCAAGGCTTTCGTTCTTTGGAATTCATGGACGTGCCCTCCTAACAAAACAAAACCCCACCTCATTAAAGATGGGGTAGAAATCCCTATAGCTTTCTATTTTAAAGACCGATTGATTTCAGATAAGCATGATTACGCTTAGCATTCTCTGCTGGCGAACCCATACCAGGAAGTACATCTTGCTCAACCACAATCCAGTGGTTATAGTTAATCTCTTCAAGCGCTTTTAGCACTGCTGGGAAGTCCACCACACCAGTACCAAGTTCACTAAAGACACCTGCACCAATCATATCTTCGTAGTTCCAGTT
>CALGZD010000313.1 GCA_937934635.1 uncultured Deinococcales bacterium | reverse complement strand
GAGGCATTGCTAATGGTCTTCAACTCAAACGTTTACACAAAGAAGAACTCAAAGAGTACGAACCACATCTGGCAGGTATCGCTGGCTTATGGATTCCCGAAACGGGCATCGTAGATTATGTTGGCACAGCCAATACCTATGCAAAAATTGCTCAAGAAAACGATGTCGTTATCCAGACAGATACTAAGCTACTTGGCGTAACTAATTCATCTCAAGAAATTATTTTAAACACGTCCCAAGGTGACATTCATGCCAAACGTTTAATCAACTGTGGTGGCTTGCAAACAGATCGCATTGCAAAACTCTGTGGTACTGACCCAGAATGTAAAATCGTGCCTTTTAGAGGTGAGTATTACGAACTCGTGCCTGAAAAAGAATATTTAGTTAAGAATCTTATTTACCCAGTACCAGACCCGCAGTTTCCATTTTTAGGTGTGCATTTTACACGCATGGTTAATGGTGGCATCGAAGCTGGACCAAATGCTGTGCTTGCGCTAAAACGAGAAGGCTATACACACTTAGACGTTAGTTTAATCGATTTTGCTGAAACACTTAGCTACGGTGGTTTTTGGAAACTTATTGCCAAACACTGGCGCATGGGCTCAATGGAAATGTACCGCTCTTTAAGCAAAGCTGCTTATGTCAAAACGCTTCAGGCCTTAATTCCTGAACTCACTGGTGATGATGTCTACAGAGCGGGCGCAGGTGTTCGGGCACAGGCACTTGGTAAAGACGGTAAGCTGCTTGATGACTTTCATATCATTCAAGATGAAAAATTTGTCCATGTGTTGAATGCACCTTCGCCAGCAGCAACATCTTCACTGAGTATTGCTAAACATATTTCAAAGTTAGTGTTGGAAGCTTAATCATGCAGACATCTTCAAAAGTTGCACTTATTACGGGGGCTGGGAGTGGTATTGGTAGAGCTTGTGCTATTGGGTTGGCTCGAGCCAACTTCACCCTCATCCTAAACGGTCGTCGCAAAGAAACACTCGAAGAAGTATCAAAAACCATTCTAAGTGAATTTCCTACCGCAAAGACACTTATGATACCAGCAGATGTCGGCAATCCAGATTCGGTGAAAACTATGTTTGAACAAATAGTAAATGAATTTGGCAGGCTTGATCTACTCTTTAATAACGCTGGCACCTTTGGCAAAGCTATCCCACTTGAAGACTTGAGCTATGAGCAGTGGCAAAGTGTCGTGGACACCAACCTAACAGGTGCATTTCTCTGCACCCAAGAAGCCTTCAAAATCATGAAAGCTCAAGACCCTATGGGTGGACGCATCATCAACAATGGTTCAATTTCCGCAAGCGCACCTAGACCAAATTCAGCACCCTATACTGCCACAAAACATGCCATGACAGGTCTTACAAAGTCAACTTCTCTTGATGGTCGTAAATACAATATTGCCTGTGGGCAAATAGATATTGGTAACGCCGCAACTGACATGACTGAAAAAATGACAACTGGCGTACCGCAAGCAGATGGTACAGTAAAAATAGAACCAACTATGGATGTCAGTCATGTGGCAGATGCTGTTGTTTCTATGGCAACTTTACCACTCGAAGCCAATGTACAATTCATGACTATTATGGCAACAAAAATGCCACTCATTGGCAGGGGGTAAACATGTTAAATCGAGGCTCGGTCATACTTCGTCCTAAAAAACCTTTTATCGATTGGGTGACCAATTTATATGGCTCTGAAATTGCTCCAACCTCTGACGGTGAAAAAGTCATCTATCTTATTCCAAAATATGGTTCTGATTTAGAAGCCATGGATATGCTGTCAAAATCTTTCGATACTATCTTTCGCCTTGAATTAGCTGGTTGGCACACTGTAGAAAAAGACTGGCCACAAAGCAGAACGTTCAAAATGTTCCAAGATTGGTTTCATCTTGAATTACATTCTTGTTTAGAAGACATTTGTGGTTATGAACTGACTGATGATGGTTTTGAGTAACCCATAGTTTGTAAACAAAGATGACTGTTTTTTAGCTGTCTTAGTTTAACTGTATCAACTGCCTCAACTCACTGGCTTGAACCACATTAGGTGACGTCAATACACCTTGAATTGAAAGTTCATGACCTTGCGTTAAATCAATTAAGTGAAGGGTGTTTCCCATAGCGTCAAGTAAACGAGTGTCTTCGTCTAACATGATTTTCAAACTAAATTGTTCATACTGAACATAAACTTTCGGCTCATTAGAGCTATCTACATTTTTAACAATAGCAACAAAAGATGTATCAGGTATGGCTAAACATACTGGCGCACAAGCACTCATTGACACTATTAACACTATAGAGAGCACTAGAGCACTATATAGCCTTAAAGACTTAAAAACACTATATAACCTTAAAACACTATATGACTTAAAAACACTGTATGACCTAAACGAGCTGAATAGCCTTAACAACTTGAATACTTGCACCCTTTTATCCTAAACATTCAAACATTAGAAATCCTAGCAACTAGCAAAATAAAGTATTTTTAAATAACCATGTAAGGCAAAAAACCCATCGTTCTGGCTTTCAATCTGTGTATATTGATTATGAGAGCTGTTTACATCAATCAGTTTTATGTAAACAGCAAAAAAAGATAATACTTATACAAGAATTCAAATGAAGGGTACTATAACAGTTCATAATGTCAACAGCAAAAAAGAAAGCCTCCAGCAAAAAAGCGCCAGCAAAAAAAGCTCTAGCAACAAAAGCGCCAACAAAAAAAAGCGCCACAAAACCTAAAGCAGTAAAAAAACCAAAACAATCTACTCAAGAACGTGCCATCAATTCAATTCGTGCACTTACGCTAGATGCAACCACGCAAGCTGGTTCAGGTCACCCTGGTATGCCACTCGGCTGTGCACCAATGGCTTACACACTCTTTACAAAGGTCATGAACCACAACCCCAGCAATCCTAACTGGATTAATCGTGACCGTTTTGTTCAATCTGCTGGTCATGGTTCTATGCTTAGCTATAGTCTCTTGCACCTAACAGGCTACAAAGTGTCTATGAGTGAAATTAAAAATCATAGACAGCTAGGTTCAATTACTGCAGGTCACCCTGAAGTCGGTCACACACCAGGTGTTGAAATGACAACAGGTCCACTTGGTCAAGGTATAAGCTCTGCGGTTGGCATGGCGATTGCTGAAGCATATCTAGCAGCAAACTTCAACGTAGCTCGCCATAAGATGTTTGATCACTTTACATACGTCATTGCAGGGGACGGCTGTTTAATGGAAGGCATCTCTTCTGAAGCAAGTTCTTTAGCAGGACACTTAGGCTTAGGTAAACTCATCGTTCTTTATGATGACAATAGCATCACTATTGATGGCTCAACTGACATCACTTTTACAGAAGATACTGTCAAGCGCTACGAAGCTTACGGTTGGCATACACAAAGCGTTGCAGATGGTAATGACGTTACTGCAATTCAAAAAGCGATAAAAGCTGCACAAGGCGAAAAATCTAAGCCAAGCTTAATTGCCATCAAGACAATTATCGGTTTTGGTACTGACGTTCAGGGTACTGACGAAGCACACGGTAAAGCACTCAAGGCAGATCAAAAAGCTGAAGCAAAAGAGCGTCTTGGCATCGACTGGGCAAACTTCAGTGTGCCTAAAGACGTAAGCAAGCACTATGGCAGTGTTAAGACTAAAGGCAAGCAAACAGAAGCTAAGTGGAATACATTATTCAAAAGCTACAAAAAGGCTGCACCTGAAAAAGCCAAGCAGCTCACACGTATCTTAGCTGGCGAAGTTCCTGAACTTGATTTGCCTGTCTTCCCTACTACAAAAAATGGTGGTACAGACGATGCCACACGCAACTGGTCCTCAAAAGCGTTAAACGTATTAGCACCACAGCTTCCTGAAATCATTGGTGGTTCTGCTGACTTAGCAGGTTCAACCAAAAATACGATTCTAAACTCTGGGCACATGCAAACTGGCAAGTTCAAAGAGCGCAACATCAACTTTGGTGTGCGTGAGCACGCTATGGGAGCCATCGCTAATGGCATCGCTTTACATGGTTTGAAACCGCAAGTAGCAACTTTCCTTATTTTTTCTGATTACTTACGTCCAAGCATCCGACTTGCAGCACTTATGAAGCAACCTGTGACCTATGTATTCACGCACGATAGTATCGGTGTAGGTGGCGACGGACCAACGCACCAACCCATCGAACAAGTAATGTCACTCAGAGCGATACCAAACTTAAATGTTATTCGCCCAGCAGATGCAAATGAGACTGTGCAAGCTTGGGCATGTGCAGTCAGTTCAAACACAAGCCCTACTGCACTTTGCCTAACGCGCCAAAAAGTTCCTACGTTAAAAGTGCCTAAAGATTCAGTCAAAAAAGGTGCTTATGTTGCAGCAGATTCAAAGGGTACGCCAAAGCTCATTTTGATTGCTACAGGTTCAGAAGTTGCACTTGCACTAGATGCCAAGGAAGCACTTGATGCTAAGGGCATTGCTACACGTGTTGTGAGTATGCCGTGTATGGAATACTTCGAAGCGCAAAATGCAGCCTATAAAGAAAAAGTGCTTCCAAGCAAAGTAAAAGCTCGTGTGGCTATAGAGGCAGGCTCGAGCCTTGGTTGGGAAAGATACGTCAGCAGCGAAGGTACAGTCTTAGGCATAGACCGCTTTGGCGAATCAGGTGAAGGTAATGCCATCTTCGAAGCTTTTGGGTTTACAGTTGAAAATATTACAAAAATCGCACAAACACTAGTCAAGTAATCAACATCATCTAACTCATCATCTAACAAAAGTGCATCTTATGTAATTTATCGTTAACAGCACTAATACAAAGCTAATGAACATACCCCAAAGGAACGATTTTCTCATACCTTTGGGGTATGTTTTTGTATATAGCACTGCTGTATCATAAGCAGTGCATTACCTATATTTAGGCTTAGCTTGCATAAAATTATGTAAAACTATGCTACTAAAAAAGAAAAGGTTTTTATGAAAACAATAAATTTACACTTTAAACTCTCCCTACTCATCTCCAAAGCTATCACCAGCATGTGTTTACTACTTTTATTCAGTACCGTAAGTGCCCAAGAGCTTGTTAAACTGCTACCGGCAGACAGTATGCTTGCACTAGGTGCAGTCAACTTACAAGACATTGAAGATCGAGGCAGTGATTTTGTAACCGAATTTAATCGTCTCAATCTTTTTGAAGCTTTATCGGCTGTTTCAGGTGAAGAACTAAGTCAAGACGATGTTGATGCTGCCCTAGAAAGCTTTGATGCCTTTGATGCAATGGCTTTTCTTGGGCAAGAAGCATGGGTAAGTGTTAGTCCATCTGTGCAGAACTTGATTCCTGCAATTATTGCCCTTGCACGTCCAAACGAAGCTGCACTATCAGAATTAACCAACATGATTACTGAAGAAAGTTCTAGCTGTCCAACAAATGATGCAAGCTTCTACAATGTGCTTATTGAAGATATGGATAGTCCTGTCAGTAGCGTCAGTTTTGCCATAGCTGATGGCGTTGTCATTCTAAGTAGTGAGGCAAGTCGTACCTGTGACATCTTAGGTGCAATGGCTGGTGGCAGCTATAACAGCATCGTAAGCAATCCACGCTATAAAGCTAGTCTTGGCAAATTAGGACAAGGTAACTTATATAGCTTTTTTGATGCATCAGTTGCAGCAAATATTTACGCACCTTTAGGCATGGGACAAGGGTTTGATGATTTAATTGCCCGTGTACAAAAAGCACTCACTACAGCAGGACTCAATGCAGGTGTCGCTCGCTTCACAGACGATGGCATAGTCAGCGAAGGCTGGCAAGTATTAGACAACTCTGGTGGTGACAAAACTATCTACAAACTTATGAGCGATGCTTCACCCCTAAGCACCAACAGCTTAAACTTTGCACCTGTTGACAGTCTAAGTTATAGCAATAGCGCAACCAACCTACGAGGCTGGTGGGCATACATCAATGAACTCGCTCAAGAAGTACCTGCCCTTGGTGGCGATCTGGACTCACTGGTTGAGATATTCCTTGGTGTTGATATTAGTAAGAGCTTATTTGGTTGGATGGGAAACAGCGTGACCAGCATCACAACAGGCATCAGCGAAGTGGTTGAACCTGGTATGCCCAGCGAGAACCTCCTTGGTGAAACTGTTTACGTGATCCAAGCAACTGACGAAGGCGCTGCTAGAGAAGGTCTAGCAACCATTTTTGATGCAGCCTCTATAGGTCTAGCAATGTTTGCTGACCCAACAGGTGGCATGGGTAATGCTTCAAGTAGTGAGCAAATGATTGCTGGGCAACGAGTCAATAGCTTTGACATCACAGATGGCGTTTCAATTCATTACACAGTTATTGGCGGACATGCAGTCATTGGCACATCACTAGACAGTATGACTGCTGCACTTGAAACCTATGCAGGCGCACCAAGCCTAGCTAGCAACCTAAACTATGCTGAACTTGTTAGTACGATGCCAGAAAACATTAAGAGTCTTGGGGTAAGTGACTTACGAGCAACAACACAAGGCTCAGCAGGACAACTAACATCACAACTTAATACAATGGCAGGACTTGGTGGCGCATCCAACTTAGATTTTGACGCTGTAGAGAGCTCGAGCGCAGCTATAACAGAATTTATGGACTTTGTATCTAGTCGCCTTGGCTTTAGCATTGGCTATTCTCAAGTACAAGCAGATGGTGTCTATAGCTTTAGCAAAACACAAGTACAGTGGTAAGTGAAACTATAGCAATCTAAAACACACTATTACAGCGACAACTGATACTAAAAGGATATATTTTGGACGCTAAGGATTGGCAATCTAATAACCTTGTTATACCGAGTCCGAAAATATCGTTAATAAAGTAAGTAGCTTGAAGCGTCAGGTGCTCAACCATATTCCGCAACACGCTTAGCTTCCTCGATTTTTTGATACTCCGAATTAATTAACGAATTAAGCGGAATTGGTATTAAAGCACTATTCGCATAACTTAAAATTAGAAACGAAGTGGCTACATCACAAGTCACTTCGTTTTATTTATACAAACCACACACCCACGCACTTCAGCACTTCAGCACTTCAGCACTCCAGCACTCCAGCACTTCATTATGAGGTAAACTAAATACATGTCCATTGATGCACCACTAAAACTTTATAAAGATGTTGTTCGAGAAAACTGGATTGATTACAACGGTCACCTAAATGACGGTTATTACGCTGTATCATTTGGAATCGCAGTCGAAGATTTCTTGAAGCATGTCGACCTACACACCAATTACTTAGCAGAAACAAACTGCACTATCTATACGGTTGAAGCACACATCAATTACTTAAGAGAGTTAAAAGTAGGCACAGCTATTGAAGTCAGTTGCCAAGTACTTGGTTTTGATGCAAAGCGCCTTCACCTCTATCAAGAGATGTATAATACTGAAGAGAATTATCTAGCAGCAACCTATGAAGGCATGTTTTTACACATCGACCAAAACATTTTAAAGGCTACTGCTATGCCTGAAGATAGACAAGCAACTCTAGCCAGCATTTTGACTGAGCATGATAAGCTAGGTGTCCCTGAAAGGGCAGGTAGATCAATTGGACTAAAACCTAAGACCTAATTATATGTCTGAAGGTTTTACGCTTTAGTTATTTAGATTTGGTATCTTTTCTAGCTAAATAAACTACTTATCTACTACTTGTCTACGTAAAGTTTTTAAGTTCCGTCGTTCAAACATTGCGTGTCTTTTCAAGTTCTGTAATCTTGTAGCATCTAAACTTCGTATTTATACTAATTATGAAAAACGCCCTATTCGAAGAATTCAACATGTCTCGCTGGCTTGACCTACTTGGAGACAGCCTCGTTGATATTACATGGCAAGACATTATGTTTGAACGTCTTTGTTGGCATGAGTCAAGCAAAGATATTCGCTTAGCGGATTGGGAAAACAAGCTTGGAATGAAGGCTATTTTAAAACATTATGATGTTGCAACTGCCGACATTTATATGCAAACTAGCCAAGCACACACACCAACACTAAAAACAGAATTAGAAAAATTACTCAAGCAGAACAAAAACTTCATCATTAAACCGAGTCACCTGTGTGGCAGTCAAAGCATTTACAGCCATCGAGATGCTGTATTTTCAACAGTCGAAGTGTTTGAACCTGTCAGTACAAACTCTTATGAACCTGCTACATCTGCTGAACCTGCTGAACCTATAGAAAATTCTATACCCGAAGAACAACCCACAATAGACCTTACAACTGTTGTTGAGAACATCATGCAGTCCACCAAAGAAGAATGTGCTCCTCGCGAAGCTTGGGCATTGAGGAACTGTAGACCTGGCATATTGATTGAAGAGCTTCTCTGTTTTGACCTCGACCTTAGGGTGATGACAGTCTGGGGCAAGTTTCATGGTGTTCGCATTATGGGTGAAGAAAAAATCTGGATTGATGGAAATGGTCGCCTGCTGAATGACACTGAAAGTGCTGAAGACATTATGAGCTGGCTCGAGCCTCTCCTGCCCTCTATCAAAGTCATCAGCGAAAAACTAGCCCAAAACACAGATGTGCTTCGCATAGATTTTTTTGTTAGTAAGAACGGTCAAGTACAAGTCAACGAACTCTGTAGCTTTGTATGGCCAGAAGCAACGACATTTTTGCCATTTTATAAAGACTTTACCAAAAGCTTGCTAAATGGTTACGCAAAGTTTTCAGGGCAACTTCTTGAACGAAAATTTGCACGCTTGCATATATAAATATATAGCCCCATAATTATAGCCCCATAATTATAGCCCCATAATTATAGCCCCATAGTATGGGTGATAGCCCCACAAAGCTATTCACTAGAATCAGCTCTGACTTGTCCCATCATCCACAACATCCAAATCCAAAAAGATTTACAGGGTTTGTAGATCACAGCGACAAATAGTAATGTCGCGACAATCAAAACCCATTCGAGTCCGGCAAAAAAACCATTTTGCTTAACTAGAAAAAACCCCACTAGAAAAGCAAAAATCGCAGCAAGAAAATATGCCATGGCTGTCGGCATCAACCAATTACCTGCATCTCGTTCAAATCGAACCAAGCACGCATCACAGGTTTGTTTTGGACGAATATGCCAAACATGTGAATACAGCTTTGCTTTGGCGCAGTTTGGACATTGATTCAAAAAGGTAGTACGAAATAAGCGACTTACACATTTCACAAATTTCACAAGTATTCACTCATTTCAAAGTTTTCACAAATTTCAAAGTTTTTACTGCTCAGCAGGAACTTCAAACGATCCTTCAGCAAATTTCTCTTTCAAAAAGCTACCATGGGTTAACAGGCCTGTTGCGTCCTCTTGGTAAACACTTGCCATGAGCTTTTTCATGGTATTGTCGAGCAGCTCGAGCTGTTCATTAAGCGTCTGCTGAGCCGTCTTGCCATTAACCAAGGTGTGTGTCTCCCTAAACTCTTCGGGCAAGGTCAAATACTTCTCAACAGCATCTGGCAAATACTCCAAAGCTGTCTGTCGAACATTAAAGATATTCTGGTCCATACCAGAACCACTGGCTAACATCTGCGGCAAAATAGCCAACACAGAAACTTTAATTGATTGAATAGTATCAAGTTCTTGCTGCCCAAGTGCTAAAGCAGCACGTCGCTCAACAGTTTCCAAACTACGTCGCACGTCTCTTGTTGGGTCACGCTGTAATCTTTCTTGAAGTGTCGTAAGGCTATTTAAGCCTTTAGCACGACTGTTTTGATACTTCACTTCAATCAAGCGCTTCATACTATCGTCAATGAGTTCTAAATCAGCAAGTAATTCTTCTTGGGCTGTTGCACCATTTGCTTGTTGATGGCTCACGGCATAATCAGCAGGCAATCGAAGATAGCTTTCGAGAGCATTTGGAAAATACTCCAAAGCTGCCTCTTTGACCGCTGCCACCTCAGGTTCTTTTTTAGAATTAACATTTTGAAGATGTGGCATCATTGTTTCGATGGACGAATCAATACTATTGACCAATTCTAAAACTGGCGCAGAAACTTTGTCCTGAGCATGGTTTACCAATGCCTTTGTACGATTTACTTGGGTAACTTCAACATTCTCAAAGTTCTGACGCACACTATCCTGAGGTCGTTTACGCCTAGGAAGAAAAATCCACATAGCCAAGTAGGCAGGAATAATTAAACCTCTTGTAAAAAAGGCTAAAAAGATAAATAAAAAGCGAACAAGAAAGGTCGGAATACCAATATAATTAGCAATCCCACTACATACACCCGCAATTCTTCGATTGAAGGTATTTCTCATGAGCCTTTTTGGCTCTGGTTCTATCATAGCTACAGTTTAACAGACATCAAATAAATCTGCCTCCTACCAAAGCAGGAAAAATGTTTCGATATACTGCCTCATACTGTATAAGTACCAAGGCACAAATAAGTTTAACTATTCTGATAGCTAAAACACTGGAGATATAACGTCTTGTATGGGATTAGTATCTAGTCAAATAATATAACTTAATTTTGCACACGTACTTAAAAGCCGTTTTCACAACATGTAACTACTTCCAACCTGTGAATACTTCCAATCTACAGCTAACATAACCGCAATAAACTCATATCAAGTTATATTGCATAGGCTTAGAGAGTGGCAATAGAGGGACTAGCCAGAAAGAAACTAGCAAATACCCTATAAGACAGACGAGCGTCAGTTACGCTCAAGAGACATAGGCTGTAGTCTATAGGCTGTAAGCTAATGTCTATAAGCTATGTCTATAAGCTGTTAGCATAATATACAGAACACAAGCGCTACATAAGCAGGACACAAGAACACATGCAAGACACATGATTGATAAAGCTTTTCCACGATTAACTGATCTAATACCGTGTCCGAAAATATATGTACAGGTGCGTTAGTTTATTCCGCTAGTTAACTCACCTACTACTTAAACACGCTTAGACTTTACAACGGATTTAAATAAGTCAGTTAATCAGCGAGCTTCGTAACGAGTAGGAACGAACTCATTTAGTATGGGTAGTATGGGTCAATATTATCTGGAAACGTTAATATGAAAAGAACACCTTCGATAACTGCCATACCAAAAACTCTCATCATTTCATTATGTTTTAGCCTTAGTGCTCTTATATTGCTTTTTCTATTTTTTGTGCGACCAAACAATCTTCAAGAACTTTCACAGCTTTCGGAGCTTTCACAGCTTTCACAGCTTTCACAGCTTTCACTATCTCCTATACCAATCCTCGCTTCTATCGGTCTGATCTGTACTGTACACTTTTGTGGCGGTTTACGCATACAACTCTTAGCTCAATATAGTGACGCACAACTCACCTTATGGCAAGGCATCAAATCACATCTTTTGGGGCTATTTAGCGCAGCAATAACTCCAAGTGGAACAGGTCACGTACCAATGGTCTCACTCAGTCTCATGAAGTCTGGTGTCGACAAACATACGGCGTGGTCAGTAGGATTTTACACCGCTGTTATCGATATGTTCTCCTATGCATGGCTATTACCTACAGCAGCTATTGGTCTTATGCTAACTCAATCTTCAACTATGCTTTTAAATACAAAAGTGGTCTTCATTATTATTGCAGTCAGCCTTGCTCTCTTTATAGCATTTTATATTTCCGTCATGAAGCTACATTATCTTCAAAAGCTTATGACGTGGCTTTGCCAACATAGCTTTTTGCGGCGCTGGGAAAAGCACATCAGCAATTTTTTTCAAAACTTAATTGAGCGAATGGATAAGTTATCACAACAAAGTCTAAAACGCCACGTCTACTTACAATTAGTTAGTAGCACCTTGCATATTTCAGGCAGTTGTATTTTATGGGTCACACTCAAAGGTGTAGGCATACATCTAGCATTCTTTGAAACGGTTGTATTGACCTTTTTAATCTTGCTTTTAAGCTTTGTTATACCAACACCAGGTGGTAGTGGTTACGCTGAAGCCAGTGCTTCACTCATCATGAGTCAACAACTAGCTGGACAACAGCTAGGACAACACCAAGATATAGCACACATTCTACCTGCAATTGTAGTTTGGAGATTCTTAACCCACTATTCTAATTTCATCATTGGTCCGTTGCTTGGAGGGCACATGCTGCTCAAACACTTAAACAAAAAACACTCATGACAATATCTAACATATCTGACATATCTGACAAAGCTCATCAGAAACTAACTATCGCCATTTTAAGCGTAGAATATCCTCCAGACCCTTATAGTGCTGGCATAGGCTCCTACAGCAAAACTATAGCTACCGCTCTGACCAATCTAGGTCATCAAGTACATATCATCACACGAGCTCCTGCTGAAGCAATAAATGCTGTTCCTGCAAGCGATAGTATGATTATTGAAGAAGGCATTATCGTACACCGACTATCACCACTGCGCCCCAACTTACCTGACAAATTTGAACTTAATAAGGTGATAAGTCTAGTCTCAAAAAACGTTTTTGGAGAATTACGCTATAGACACAAAGTTTCAAGAACCTTGCAAAGACTTATTCGCAGTGAAGGTATTGACATCATTGAGGCTACTGACTTTATGGCAGAAAGCTATTTCTTTCCTCACAGGCATCACAAAAACATACCCTTTGTAATCCGACTGCATACCCCCTTTGCCTATGCAGAAAAAATCGAAGCCCATGCGCCAGACATCATGCGCCAAATAATGGCTTGGTTTGAAAAACAAAACATTAATAAGGCAACTCACCTCAGTGCCCCAAGTAAGCCTTCCGCAGAAATCTTTCGTAAAGAACTTAAGCTTGCAAATCAACACATTGAAATCATTCCAAATCCACCAAATTTTCAAGTTACTGAAGATAAATATCTGACTTCCAACTACAGCTCGCCAGATAATCTTGTTGTATTCATTGGTCGTATATCTAAATGGAAAGGTGTCGACATATTGTGCCGAAGCATCAAGCAAGTACTGGCAGAACATCCAAACACAGAATTTTGTTTTGTTGGTGCAGATCATATCCCAGTTGAAAACTATCCTTCAGGAAAAGACTATTTACTCAGTCTTGTTGAGCCAGAATTTCACAACAATATGACCTTCACAGGCTATCTACAAAAACCTGATGTGCAAACATACATCACGAAAGCAGATTTGTGCGTACTCCCATCCCGTTTTGATAACTTTCCATATACCTGCTTAGAAGCAATGATTCACGCTAAGGCTATTGTAGGTAGTATCAATGGAGGTATGAAAGAAATGCTTGATGACGGCAAAGCAGGAAGATTATATACGCCACCTGACCATAATGAGCTGGCACAGCACATCAATGAGCTTTTAGGAGATACAGAGCAACGCGAGCGTCTTGGAAAAGCAGCCAGGGCTCGAGCCCTCCAACACTACAACATAGACACCGTGTTAGAACAAACACTCAAGTTCTACTATCAATGCATTGACGATTGCAAATAGCTTGATTTGCCAGCTAGAAGCGTCAGCTGCGTTAGTTTATTCCCTAACACGCTTATTAACGAATGCAGCAAAATTGGTATCACTAAACATTAAACTGAGCATCAATCACTTGGTATAACTAGCAAAATTGCTTAGACTAAAATGTTTGCAACCATTCATTTCGTGATGAAAGCATAATAAAAGCGTCATAAAAGCGTCATAAAAGCAAAGTCTGACATGCGAATCGACTAATAAATGTCAGTCTATTAATCGAGTATCTACTGTGAATAGATTCTTCAAATTCATTCTTAACTATCCAAGAGTCTGTTTTCTAGTGTGGCTCGTCATTATTATTATCGCTATTCCCTTTGCTTCACGAAGTAACCAAGTTCTAAGCTCTGAAATTGATCTATTACCAGGTAGCGCGTCACTTGAAGTAAGTGAGTTACTCAATCAACATTTTGTTCTAAACGATGTCTTTCAAGTGCTGCTCATTGGCGAAGAAAGTGCAGCTCCTCCAAATATTTCAAGTCTTTCCCAAAACACCCCACAACAGCAGAGCAATACAGCTTTAGCAGAGTCTCAGGAAAAGTCTCAGGACAAGTCTAAGTTTATTGATAAGCTAAGTGAACTGCCTGAAATTTCCAGCATCCAAGCACTTTTAGATAATAATGGTCGCCCCTTAACAACCTCAAATGGCTTGGAAATCAGCGTTATCAATTTATCCACTAATTCAGCGTTTAAAGCAAGGCAATCAATCGAAAGCATCAAAGCCTTTATTGCATCCCAAACAGATGACACCTACCTACTAACAGGTGGTCAAGCATTTGAACAGGAAATTATTCATCTTGGTGAACAAGATGCTAGACGTGCAGAGCGGATTGGCATCCCACTCAGCTTGATTGTCCTAGCGATTGCTTTTGGCGCAGTAGTAGCAACAATCCTACCGATAGTTGTTGCTGTCTGTGCTATTGTCCTATCCTTTGCACTACTCTATGCTTTAGGTCATGTTATGACCGTAGCATCTTATGCTCAAGTAGTTATCTCTATGCTTGGTCTAGCAACAGGCATTGACTATGCCCTACTCATGGTCAACCGTTTTCGAGAAGAACTAAAAACCAGTAGTTCTGTTCAAGAAGCTGTTCGCATAACAAGTGAAACCGCAGGACAAGCTGTCGTCTCTAGTGGTCTAACTGTCATGATTGCCCTGTGCTCCCTGATACTTTCGCCTTCGGTATTTATCCGTTCTTTAGGTATTAGCGCAGTCATTGTGCTTATGTGTAGTGTACTGATTTCAAGGACACTATTGCCTGCACTATTTAGCCTACTAGGACATAACATAAATCGAATACGCCTCCGAAAAGGTGAAATTGGTAGGCGTAGTTTTCTATTCTGGCAGCGCTGGTCACTACAGGTTCTCAAAAGACCGTGGCTCTGGGCAAGCCTTGGTTTAGGTATTCTGATTTGCCTAAGTTTACCTATTGCCAGCATTCACCCATCAATTTTAGGTGTCAAAGGCATCAGTAGCCAAACCCATGCAGGACAAGCTATTGAACTACTAGAAACTTCCAACTTGGATAGCTTACTTGTCGAATACACTGCACTAATAGACTTTGGGGA
>CALGZD010000312.1 GCA_937934635.1 uncultured Deinococcales bacterium | reverse complement strand
ACAACTTGTCTCACCATGGTCAACCTCAACCTTGCCTATCTTTTCTGCGACTTTTCTTGCTTTAGCTTCAAGTGTTTCATTACGTAGGGCAATGCTAATCAGCGCACCATTCATGCTGTGACGCACACGGTTTTTACTTTTGTGTATGTCTTTCTCAATGGTTTTGAGGTGCGCCTCGAAAAAGCTATCATCGGCAGATTTATCTGTCATACCGATGTGTGAAAGCAATCCCCAACCTGCTTGACCTACGAATTCCTCATCGCTTTTTATCCAGACCTCAACCTTATGCATAACAAAAGGCGTCTTAGCAACCATCTTGTTAAAGGCATCTGTAATGACATAATTACTAAGGTCTTTTACCCAGCGGTCAACCAGTTTTTCATCAAGTTCTTTTGGGTCTGCAATCATTGTTGCTAAGATTCGAGCATCGTGGTTTTTACTTTTCCAGAGTTTTTTTGCTAAAGCAGTATCTGTTTTAATTGCTTTCTTGAGTTTTCCCAGATTGCCAAAGCTCACGCCAAACATCTTTGTATCTACACCGTGTTTGGTATAGATTTTGATGTTTTGGGCTGTGCCCATGCTTTCTAGTTCTTGCATTGCAGTTTCGTAGTTCATGGCTTAAGTATACAGCAATCTGAAAATGAGATGGCTTGAGCAAATGTTTTTATGCTAAACTGACCTTCAATTACATGAAGCAGTCACTATTTCACATACTTACCCAAACAGAAGCTGATGAGGCAAAAGCTCAAGGAAGTTATACACCAGCAAATTTTGCTGCTGAAGGTTTTATCCACTGTTCTTATGCAGTGCAAGTTTGTCCTACTGCAGAACGGTTTTACAAAGGGCAGAGCAATCTTGTACTTTTGGAAATTGATGAATCTGCTTTAAGCTGCGAGGTTATTGTCGAAGATTTATACGGTAGTGGAGAAGCATTTCCACATATTTATGGAACACTACTGTGGCAAGCTGTTGTTGCTGTGCATGATTTTCCTTGTTTAGAGGATGGTAGTTTTGAACTGCCTGAAGCAATAAAATTGTGAACTGGTCATGTCTGAAGTTTTGTTAACAGCTACAACTATTGATGCTGCTGAATCACTGGTGGCGATTCGCATTGCTGCCATGCGTGAGAGTTTAGAGCAAGTGGGTCGTTTTGATCCTGAACGTGCTAGGAATCGTTTCCTTTCAAACTTTCAGCCTGAATATACAAGATATATAGAAGTTGATAACAAGCAAATTGGTTTCGTAGTTATCAAGCCCTATACTTTACAAGAAGTAGAAGAGGATAGTGATGCACTCCTACTTGACCATTTATATATCCATCCAGACTATCAAGGTCGGGGTGTTGGTACGGCTGTGCTTCAGCAACTGTTTCAAGAAGTCGATGCTAAGCACTTAGCCATACGAGTTGGTGCTTTACGGGAAAGTGCTTCAAATCGTTTTTATTTGCGTCATGGTTTTGAATTTGTTGAACAAGATGAATTCGATAATTACTATGTGCGCCCTGTGCGGAAAAAGTCATAAAAGTTTCTGTAAGTAAGATTGAGCAGCATTGTAACCACACATACCATGCACTCCTCCACCAGGCGGTGTTGAAGATGAACACAGGTAGACATTTTTTAAAGGTGTTTGGTAAGGATTCTTGCTAAGAATAGGACGGGCGACAAGTTGCCAGAGTGTAGCTGCACCACCGTTGATGTCACCACCGATGTAATTGGCATTATAGCTTTCAAGTGCAGTAGGTGAAGTAATGTGCTTAGAGATGACACATTCTTTAAAGCCTGTTGCAAAACGCTCGATTTGATTTTCGATAATTTCGGTCATGTCACCGTCATAGCTATTGGGTACATGGCAGTATGCCCACAAAGTATGTTTACCAGCAGGTGCTCGGCTGTCATCAAATAAGCTTGGTTGTGCAATAAGGGTATAGGGTTTGGTTGCTGCTACACCTTTTGTTAGTCCTCTTTCTGACTCAGCTAGTTCTTCAAGTGTACCGCCTAAGTGAACCGTTGCAGCTTTGGCACACTCTGGATTATTCCAAGGTACTGGCTCTGAAAGTGCAAAGTCTATTTTGTAAGCAGCAGCGCCGTAGCGAAAACGTTTATAGAGGGTGTGCTCGAGCCTACCCCTAATCCCCCTCAACATTTCATCTTCTTTATTTTCCGTCATAGATAAAAACTGCTTAGGCGTAACATCCAAAAAGACAACATCTGCCTTTGGCAATTCATCAAGTGTCTGTACATGCCAGTCTGTCTGAATCTCTCCACCAAGTTCTACAAAGTAACTCGCAAGTGCATCTGCTAAGGCTTGTGCGCCACCCTTCGGAAAAGGCCAGCCACCCACATGCCCCACGCTACCAAGCATGATCGCTGCTGCGGATGTACCCATGTGATGAAGTGGCAAGATTGAGTGAGCAGCAATGCCAGCAAAAAGTGCTTTAGCTTCTGCTGTTCTAAAAACTGTATTTGCAAGTAAGGTTGCAGGTGGCAAGCTCCGCCAACCAAATCGTGCTAAGGCTAGTGGATGTTTTGGAATTGTGAGCAGTGGTTGTAAAACAGCTTTGGCTAAGCTATCCCAATTATCTACAATAGGCTGCATCAAAAAACGATAGGCTGCTTTATCCAGCCCTAAGC
>CALGZD010000311.1 GCA_937934635.1 uncultured Deinococcales bacterium | reverse complement strand
CAAGCCAGCCTTCAACTCACCTATTGGCATGGCGAGTGGTACTGGTATGTATGACAGTGAAAAAGGCGGAATCGTCCGTCCCCGTTGGAATACTGATAAGTAAGCTCAAAACGTATTACTTGAAATAATGAAAGAGGGTGTATCACGCATCCTCTTTTTACTTTTCTAGACAGGGATATAGATAGTAAAGCGAATACGGTAGGCTAATAGCATGATAGATACGCATTGCCACCTCGATCACTGCAAAGACAGTGCAGCAGCACACGACCCTACCCTCACAGCCATGATTACCATCGGCACGACCTTAGACCGTTGTAAACAAGCAATTACGCTTGCTGACAAATATGACAATGTCTATGCAGCCGTAGGCATCCATCCAAACAATGCTGACGAAGCGAGTAACGAAATGGTCAAGGCAGACATTGCAGAAATGGCAAAGCACCCAAAGGTTGTAGCCATAGGCGAAAGCGGTTTTGACTACTACTGGGATACAATTGATGGAGAGGTACAACACGCCAGCTTTCTATGGCAAGCTGAATTAGCAGCATCACTAGATAAAGCCTTGATTTTGCACGTGCGAGATAAACAAGGTCAGGAACGTGCCTCGCTAGAAACCATAAAAATGATTCAAGATGTTGGTTGGCAACGTGGCATCTTGCACTGCTGCAATGGGCATGAACAACTTGTCGATACAGGTTTAGAACTTGGTTGGCATGTGTCGTTTGCAGGCAATTTAACCTATAAAAAAGCGGTTGAAATCCACGAAATTGCGAAGCGTACACCACAAGACCGCATCTTAGTTGAAACTGATAGTCCTTTCCTGAGTCCAGAACCTAGACGTGGCAGACCTAACGTACCAGCAAATGTGCGTTTCACAGCTGCATTCCTTGCAAAACTTCGAGATGAGACAATCGAAGCCGTTGAGGAGTATACTGATGCAAACGCAAAAGAGGTTTATAGTTTGCCATTATGAAGGCTGAGTACTACTAACTCAGCTTAAAGCTGACTCAAAGAGCCTCTTAAATCACCTAATGGCATAGCTAGGAGGCTTGCATGAGCACAAAAGAGAAATTTACTAAAAGTTTAAGTACACCCGATGGCATCCCTTCGGAAGGCATCGAACGAGCAAACAAAATTATGAAAGGTGGTTTGCTCTTTCGCTATGGTGAGCTAGGTAGCGAAGAATTAGATGTTGCGATGTTAGAAAAAGACTATGCAGATTACATCGGCTTGCCATACGTATGTGGTGTGAACTCTGGTGGTTGTGCGCTCTTTTTAGCACTTAAAGCTGTTGGTGTACAAACTGGCGATGCCGTGTTGGTCAATGCCTTTACACTAGCGCCCGTACCAGGTGCTATTAACCATGCAGGTGCAAAACCTGTACTGGTAGATATCGATAACGATTACCTGATTGACCTCGAAGACTTGCGACGCAAAGCACAAAGCAGTGGCGCAAAAGTTCTGATGCTGTCGCACATGCGTGGGCATATTGCAGACATGGATAAAGTCGTTGAAATCTGCAATGAGCTAGGTCTGACTTTAGTTGAAGATTGTGCTCACACTATGGGTGCAAAATGGAATGGTCAGCACACAGGTACTTTTGGCGCAGTGGGGTGCTACAGCACACAGACCTTTAAACACATCAATTCTGGTGAAGGTGGGCTTGTTGCCACAAGTGACGCAGACATTGCTGCAAAAGTTATTTTGAATTCAGGAAGCTACATGCTCTATGAACAAAATGGTGCTAGACCATCAAACGAAGTCTTTGATAAATGGCGAGGTACTACCCCAAACTATAGTATGCGTATGTCTGCACTGGTTGCTTCTGTCCTTCGTCCACAAATCCCACTGATAAATGAGCGTGGCGTAGCTTGGAATGAGCGCTACCGCTGGTTGGAAGATGCACTTCAAGGTATTCCAAATTTGTATTTACCAAAGCGTGAAGAAAAAGAACAGTTTGTAGCTAGTTCTCTGCAATTCACATTAACTGACTTAGATACTGAAACGATGGAAGCCTTTCAAAAAGCTTGTGATGCTAGAGGGGTTCACTTGAAGTGGTTTGGTCGAGAACAAGCTGTGGGCTTTACGAGTACACACCAAAATTGGGAATATATCGAAGAAGCTAATGCAAAGAACTTGGGCAATACAGATGAAATTATGTTTGGTCTCTTTGATATGCGGATACCGCTTTCACTAATTAAAGAAGATTGTGAATTGATTGCAGAGATTATTCGGGATGGTATGCAGGAAGTTACTGCAACTAAAGAAGTTGAGTTAACGGTTTAGTTTTGGGAAGGTGTTAGGGGAATTGCAACTGTGATGAGGACGCCACGGGGCTCGAGCCCCACAACACGCATCGACCCACCAAGTTCCTCTGCCCTCAATCGCATAGAATTTAAGCCAGTACCCTCACCTCTGTATGTACTATTCGGATCAACATCTGCAAAGCCAACACCATCATCTTGAACATTAAGATTGAGACTATGTGTCGTTGCATAAATACTTACTAAACACTCAGAAGCCTGTGCATGTTTGTGAGCATTGTGCACTGCTTCCATGATGATGCGGTACGCTGCAACTTCCACAGCAGCAGGTAAATGGTCTAAATCTCCATCAACTCTAAAAAATACTTCTAAATCCGCAGAAGAAAACTTTTCAAGTTCACGCCTTAGGGCTTCTTCTAAACCAAGTTGGTCTATTACTGATGGGTACAAGTCGTGTACCAAAGCACGAACCTCTGCAAGCGTTGTGCTCATTTTCTCTTCTAGGTTCTCTAGAATAGTTGCACCTGCTTCTGGTTTTGTGTAAAGAAGCTGCCTTGCTGTTTGTAGTTGCAAAGCAGTACTTGCAAGTGTTGGTCCTAAACCATCATGTAAATCACGTCTGATTCGTTTACGTTCTTCTTCTCGCCCTTTGATAATAAGTTCACGAGATGTCTGTAATTCTTGCGCTAGCAAATAGTTATGGGCAATCACGCTGATGTGCTGTGCAATGGTGTTGAGCAGTACCTTTTCACTACTACTAAACACTTCTCCTTCAGCTCGTCTACCCATCTTTAGAAAACCTAAGTTTTCAGATTCATACCTTAAAGGCAACATAATCAGGTCAGCTTTATCATCGCCATATTCTGCTACAGGATTATCTTCTGCACCATCTAGCCATATGCCCATGTAGGGCAGTTTCAGAACCGTTGCTGTACTTTCACAAAAGTTTTCTAAGGTGCTTTCTGTATCAACAGCATCTTCCATACCTTTTCCAAGTTCATTGATAACTTCGTAAGGCTCATCTCGTTGACCGTAGAATATTTTGTTGATGCGTTTACGTAGGGTTTGTTGTAATGGGTGGAACAATAGTGCAACTGTGCCAGCAGAGACTATAGATGTAAAAAAACCAAAGCGTTGGCTGAATAGCCAACTGAGTATACCAATTATGCTTATGTAGATTGTAACGATAGTAAGTGTAAGAGAGCTGTATAAAATCAATCGACGTACAAATGGATCAGTACGCCAAAGGTTATTTTGACTAAGTGAATAACAAATCATAAAGGGAAATACACAATAGGTAATAGATCTAAATAAATGTCTAAAACGATCATAAAACCAGTGAGGAACTCCAACACCAAACTCATTGCGAGGTAGCAAATTAGGGATTCCTAAAAGAAATTCAATAGTGAAATCCAATAAAGCACCAACTAGTACTACACACATTGCAATAAGAATCCATCTTGTCTGTTTTTTTAACTTAGTATCTGAAGATTTAAAATATCTATTGATTTGTGCAATTATTGGAATCGAATAACCAGCTATTGGAAGGAAATAAGTGAATGGATAATATTTATAAAAAGTTTCAACATAGACAAAACTTAAAGGAAAGCTCGGAAACATAAAAAAACAAACCAATAATATTGTCCAAGTAACTGCAAAATAAAAACACCAACGATAAGGAAAACGACCATTTGGAAATAAAGACAAGAACCATACAAGCGTTATATTAGCTATTACTTTGAGGAAAGTATAGGCATATTCAAAAAGGGTTGTTGTAACTTGATCGCGAAAAATATAAGACTCTGTATAATAAGACATCATTATGCCAAAACACAACAAAACGTAAGCCGAAAGTAGTGGCATACCTCGTCCAGCGAATCTTAGAACTAACCATGCAGCACCAATAAAATATGATACAGCTATGATTCCGTCACAAAACATTCTCCAAAAAGTAAGAGAAACTGGGTTATATATATGAGGATATACTTCAATATCCATAGCACTTATATAGGCTTCATAGCGTATGGGAATCCCCAAAATACTAGTAACTACTGAAAAAGCAAATATAGCAACCCATAGCCAAACCAATGCCTTAATGACATAGCCTTTTTTCTGCCATTCAACAAAAGTTTTTGTAAGTTGTGAATAGGCAGTCATATCAAAAAGTCTTAGCGCCCTTCCTGATACTTCGCTATCGCCTCACCACGAGTCGCTACCTGTAACTTAGCTAAAATATTGCTTACATGATTTCTAACTGTCTTATCTTGAATATTGCACTTGAGGGCAATTTCTTTGTTTCGCAATCCTTGTGAAAGCAAGGTTAAAACTTCATTTTCTCTTGTTGTGAGTGAAGGAAAATATATTGACTGCTTTGGCTGAGCATTTGCAAAATAGTCAATCATTCTTTGGGCTACATCACTACCGTAAACAGCGCTTCCTGAAGCAACTAATCGAATGCTACTTAGTAAATTTTCCTGACTAAGACCTTTAAGTATGTATCCCTTTGCACCAGCTTGTAACGCTTTAAATACATTGTCATCATCATCAAACATAGTCAGCATCAAAATCTTTGCATCTGGATTACTTTCAACTATCTCTCTGGTAGCTTGAATACCATCAGAAGGTGGCATACTCACATCCATCAAAATCACATCTGGATTCAGCCGCTCTGCAAAACTAACTACGTCTACAGCATTGTCAACTTCACCAATGAGTTCAAAACCAGCAGTTGCATCTATAAAGAGCCGTAAACCATCTCTGAAAAAACTATGGTCATCTGCAACGAGTATCCGTATTGCCTCAGAAGTACTTTGATTCATGTTGTTTCCCTACCCAAGACTTGTGGTGATAAAGCGCTTCACTAAACAGTATTTACCAGTAACCCTGTAGATAAGCTACCTGTAGATATAAGCTAAAGGGGTTTAGTTATGAAGAGCTATAGTTTCAAATAGAGGTCACTATTAACAGTTAATGTCAAAAGCTCACACCAAAATAAAAATAAGAAATATAAATCTATCTCTATTTAAGAATACACTATTTTAAACGGCATTATATTGATTTGTAATCGGATATGTCTTAATACTTTTTCACAAGCTTGTAGCTTTTTGTACAATGCCCTAGATATGACCTAGCTTGCTATGTAAATGTCCCAGATTTGTCCCAAACCCTTTTAAAACTACTGAAATTCTTGATACAAAAGCAAAATCTTACAATATCCTAAAATGTCCTGAAATGTCCTAAAACTTCAATCTCAGCTAAGTCTCAAAACTAGTCTCAAGACTAGTGGCAAGACTAGCCACTTTTGCCAGTACCCCCTACCCCTCACCCGTGTTAGCCTGAATTAATAATGATTCGAGTCATAAAACATCAAAGATTAAAGTTAAAAATCGGTCTCAAAATGCAGAACATAGGTCAACATGTATAACATCTGCCTCGTTTCAGGTGATGGCATTGGCGCAGAAGTTGTACCTGCTGCTCAAAAAGTTCTAGAAGCAACAGGCTTGCCTATTGAGTTTAGTCATGCCGATGCAGGTTGGGCAGTTTTCGAAAAAGAGGGCAAGAGTGTTCCCGAAAACACCTTAGAAAAAATGCGTGCTGCTGATGCCACGCTTGCAGGGGCATTCACTAGCCCGAAGCATAAGGTTGAGGGCTTTTACAGTGCGATTCGCACCATGCGTGAAGAGCTCAATCTCTACGCAAATTTTCGCCCTGCCAAGTCTCGTCCTGTGGAGGGGTCACAAGACAACATCGACATGCTGATGATTCGGGAAAATACCGAGGGGCTATATGTTGCTGCCGAAAGACAGTACGGTGATATTGCCGTAGCAGATGCAGTAGTCAGTAAAGCAGCAAGTGAACGCATTACTAAAGTTGCTTTGCAAGAAGCACAAAAGCGCACAAAAAAACTGGCTATCATCCACAAAGCTAACGTATTGCCTTTAACTTCTGGTCTATTTCTAAAAACAGCACAAGAAACTGCCAAAGCTTATCCAGACGTTGATAGCTATGATGTCATTGTTGATGCGGCTGCTATGCACTTAGTTCGTAGCCCTGAAACATTTGATGTAATGGTCACAACTAACCTCTTTGGTGATATTCTTAGTGACCTCATGGCAGGTTTGGTTGGTGGTTTAGGGCTTGCACCTAGTGCCAATGTTGGCGATAACCATGCTGTTTTTGAACCTGTTCACGGTAGTGGACCAGACATAGCAGGTCAGGGAATTGCCAACCCAACAGCAACTATTTTGAGTGCCTGCATGATGCTCGAGCACTTAGGTGAGCACAAAACAGCCCAAATGATTGAAAGCTCACTCAACCAACTCTTGAGCCAAGGTATAGTTACGCCTGATTTATCTGGAACAGAAACAACTGATAGTTTTACAAAGGCACTTATCAACATTTTTTAAATAAATTTAGTAGTAAAATAGAAGTTATACTATGTATGTAATCAGTCAAGCCTTTAAGGCAGTTCGGCACAACCCAATAGCAAGCTTGTCTACCTTCACCACAATGGTCTTATCTTTGATGGTACTGGCAGCCTTTAGCCTTTTTAGCCTAAACCTGAATCTTATGCTTCGTGAGATGCAAAGCGAGCTAGAAATGGCCGCCTTTTTATCTCGCAATGCTGATTTTGCTGCTATACATACAGAAATACAACAGTGGCCAGAAATTGCTGAAAGTCGCTATGTCAGCCCCGACGATGCGCTTGCCGAATTAACAGATCGCTACGAGTATGTTGACAAGGCAGCTTCGTTGGTTGCGAACCCTCTTCCACCAACCATCGAAATGCGTTTAAAAGACCCAAGTCAAACGACAATTGTGACCGAAAGGCTTCGACAAATTCCTTTTGTTGAAGATGTTGAAGATGGCAGCGAAGCAGTTGAAAGCTTTTTAGCCATTCGAAATGCTTTTCGCTTCGTTGGCTCAGTGCTGATTATTGTCCTTTTGGCAGCAGCACTCTTTGCCATGGTAAATACGATCCGTGTGGCTATCACGGCTAGAAAAGATGAAATTGAAGTTATGCGCTTAGTTGGTGCGACTAAAAATTTCATCCGTGCGCCATTTTTGCTAGAGGGCTTAGGCTTGGGCTTAACTAGCGGTTTACTTAGCACTATTTTGGTTGCAAGCAGCTATTCACTTATCGTGAACCGTTTAGCTGATCGCATACCTATCATTCCATTACTAAAAGATTTTGGCACGGTGGCGTCGGTGTGCCTGCTTATTTTTCTTTTAGCTTTGCTTGTAGGTCTTGTGGGTAGTGCAATTTCTGTTTCACAGTATTTAGAGGAAGCTTGACCAAAAGCTGTGCTTTTGGTCTTATAAAAGCTACGCTTTTATTACTGTATGTTTTTTGTAGTAGCTAAAGTTTTAGGGATGATGGCATGTTCACTAATTTAAAAACTGTTTTTATCGTTTGTATTTTGCTGCTAGCTAGTTTTAGCTTGGCGCAAAATAATGCTACAACCAGTAATGCTACAACTAGTAACGCTACAACCCAGAGGCTCGAGCAAGAAATCGCAGCCTACGAAGCCAATTTACAGGCAACACAGCAAGAGCTTAACGAAATTGATGCAGTCCTTGGTAACTCAAACCGCAGACTTCAACAAAATATTCGTGAGCGTAATGACATCAGTGAATCCATCAGCAGTTTGCGAGAAGAACGCAGACTAACACAAGTAGAGATGGTGAATATCGAAAATGATATCGAAGCAAGTCGAATCAAATATCGAGAACTAAATCAAGACTTGGGTACGATGAATGAACGTCTTAGTCTGTTACTAGTCAGTTTGCACAAACAACGTGTCGGACCCTATGCACGTATTCTTCTAGAATCGCAAAGTCTTTTTCGCTTTCGATTAAACAATCGCTTTTTATCAATGCTTTCAGCACAAGATGTGTTGCTATTACAAAACATAGATCAAGCACTCGATGGTGTTGAGCGTTTACAGCAGGAACTCAATGAACAAGTGCGAGCTAAAGAAGCCGTTCTAGCTAGGCTGAATCAAAATGAATTGGATTTACAGGCAGCGGAAGCACAACTTGAACAACAGATTCAAACCCTTGAAGCCACACGAGAGGGACAGCTTGCTCAGCGCCGAGCCTTTATAGAAGAGCAACAGCTTATTGAAAATTTTCTTT
>CALGZD010000310.1 GCA_937934635.1 uncultured Deinococcales bacterium | reverse complement strand
GACTTAGTGCGTGACCAGAAGACTTGTTTGATTTTCAAAACAGCTCAAGAAGCGTTTATAGGTTTTTGTAAGCATGAAAGTACAAGCCCACACAAAGGTCTAATCATCACCTTGCTCACTGATGCTGTTGACGCTGTCTATGCAAACCTAAAAGAACATGATGTGCCAATAGAGCACGAACCAAGCTTAAATGAGTTTTACGGTATCTATCACTTCTTTGCAAAAGAGCCAAATGGGTATCGTTTGGAAGTTCAGCGTTTTATTGAGCCTTTATAACTAAATCTCTCTAGCTATCTCTAGTTATTTTCCGCCATCCATCCATGTACGCAGCTCAGTACCAAGTGTAAAAAAGATGCCTACATCTGCAAAACCAAAACGCTCTTCTTTGCCAATTGCAAAGGTATAGGGTCCTTCTCTACCTGTTGCTTCCCAAACGGTTGCTGTGCAAGGTTCTTCGGTTGGACCAACGGCATCTACGACACGGTAACGGTGGTTCATGCCTGAAAAGGGTTCATGGAAGGGTTCGTCTAGGTAACGCAGATCTTTTAGTTCTGTATCGCTTTGATCACCACTTTGACTAGCACAGCGCCATTCCATTTTGAAGTCGAGGGATTGTCCTAATTCATTGTCTAAAACGAGGAGCTCGAGCGGCTCGAGCCTACCCAACGGCGGCACTACAAAGCTATGCCTTTCACCTTCACCCAAATACAAATAAAAAGCCTGCGACATATCTGGCTCGACAACCTCAAAAGGACCGTCCCCCTCAGGAAAACGAGGTTTATGGGCAAAACTCAGCATCACAGACATTATCAAAAACGCTGCTAAAATCTTCAAAACAATAGCTTGATTTCTATAAGTTAACAAACTCATTTATTGCACTCCCTTGCACTCCTTTTAGATTCTATAAAGGAATTTTAGCAATGAACGCATGTCAACTTACTAGCTTAGGACACAAAAAATTAGGACACAAAAAATATTGCCTGCGATGGTCAACCGCAGGCATGGGTGTAGGGAAGGGTGGTTTGTATGCGTTCAATCAGTAAAAGGTGACTAGAGTAGGAGAAATTCTAAGAAGAATTTTTAGTCACACTTGGATATCTTTTGATATCTACTGCTTGTATACGCCTTAAAACCATTACTCAATCTAAGCATTTTCAATGTCATCACGATGATGGCTCTAATTAACAAATAACTAACGTTTGCAAAACGAAACGCTACATTAGAACAGCAGCTTCAAAAGCATCTTCTAGCACTTCAGCATCTAAGCGAACCACTTCTGAATTTCGCAAGTAAACAAGCTGAGCCTGTGGCTTTATGCCTTTAATTTCTTCAATAGCTTTCATGTAGACAGCAAGCTGGAAATGATAAATTTCAGGCTTCATAACTCTATCCGTTTTATAGTCTTCTAAGTACCATGTATCACCAACACGGTAAAGCCTATCTATGATGCCTTGCCAAACCGTATCGCCGTGTGGCATAGCCATTGGTACTTCTGGATAGTCTTCGTCTCTTGCCTCTATAGTTTCTAGTTTGCTACCAAGCATGGCGTAGTAATTTGCTAATAAGCTCTTTACTTCTTCAAGTATTTCTTCTTGCTCTGGTTTACCACCATTTTTTGCGGTACTGAAGGGAAACATCACTTCTTGGTACTGCAAATTTTGCATCTGCAAGTCATCATCTGGTGTCCAGTCTTGGCTGATGGCGTAGTGAACTAAAGTACCGATGGCTGCACCTCTACCAGGGAGTTGTTCACCTTCATCTGCATCTGGAAGTTTTACAGGTTCATTTGATACATCATGTGATTCTTTTTCTTCTTCAGGTTTTTCTTTGAGCTTTGAAGGTGAATACACAGGTGGAAATTTATGACTTGGGAAATGTGTATCTACCCATGAAGATTCTTCCAGCGCAGCTTTCTTCTGTTCAGGGATTTCTATATCTGACACGGCTTTTGCGTCATAATCCCAATGTTTGAGTAAGAACTCTTCTTGGTTGTATTCTTTCGTCATTGGACCTAAGCCCATAGCATCAATGGCTGAAACCCAACCATCCAATTTATTGACCTTTTTGACGCTACCTGAAAGCAGCAATACATCTCTTGCTCTAGACGCTGCCACATAAAGCAAACGATAGGCTTCTTGGTCATTGCGCTCTTTTAAAATCTTTTTCAACCGTGTGAAGTCCTTGCCATCTTTTAAAGCAATCAATCCAGAATCTTTTTCTATATAAAGTTCTTCTGGTGGCATATAGTTGGAACGTCCAAGGTCGTAAACGGCGACAACTGGCCACTCCAAACCTTTGGAACGATGAACCGTGAGGAGCTTTACACCTTTACCACTTTGAGGCACATCACCTGCGTCAGTCTGGCGACTAAGGAGTTCCAAACGCTCAAGCAAAATCTCTATGTCTCCAGGCGGTTGCTCTGCTACTGTAAAAAGCAATTGGTCAACATTTTCCCTTGCTCTTGCGTCTATGTAATCAACATAGCGCTTACCGTTTATGTCTAATTCTCGGATGATGAACTTAATAGCCTTGAGCGGTGTAGTTCGTACTTTTTCCTGAATTAGTTCTATACGAGTGTAGACATCCTCATGATGTTTTTCTAGCAATTCCAAAGGCAGTGGAGCATCAAGTACTTTGTCTAAGTCATCAAAAGAAAGTTGTCCAAAAGGACTACGTAAAAAGGCTGCCAAGCTCAAACCACTGGGGTCAATGCCTACTCGCAAAGCATGGTACAAATCACGAACTTCCAAACGCTCGAAGTAACCACGCCCCTGCAAAAGGACATAATCTAAACCGATACTTGCTAAGGCTTCTTCCATCAGTTGCAAGCCAGCATAGGAGCGTGCCAGCACTGCCACATCACCACTGTGGTAATTGTTGTCAGGAGAATCTACAAGCTGCTTGATTTGCCCAGCTAAAATTTTTGCCTCGTAACGTCTTAAATCAGCAATTGGTTCATTGTCTGGGGTGGCAAGAATCCAGTGAATTTCTACTCGCCCTATATTTCTATTGTAATAACTGTCTTCGCCTTCATCTTCTGGACGCTTGACATCTGGGGCTTCATCCACACTAAAGCCTAGGTCTTGCTCTGCAAAGCTCCCAGTCATTTTGTTGAGAAATCTGGTGATGTAACTGGCGTGTCTTCTAGTTGTAATGAGTGGTTCTAGTTCTTCGCCTTTTTTTCTTGCTTCTCTGAAGACATCGACATCAGCATTGCGAAAACCATAAATGGACTGCTTTGGATCACCAACGATTTCGACTCGTATGCCTGTCTCTTCAAGCGTTGCAAAGAACCTACCTTGCATGGGGTTTACATCTTGATATTCGTCTACTAAGACAACTTTAAAGCGTTGCGCTAAACGCTCGATGCACATTTTGTGATTGACCATAGCGAGAGCACGTCGCTCAATCTCTGAAGGAGGCAGTAAGGTTGCACCTAAACGCACTCGGTAGCGGTCGTAGGCCCTTGCATAGATGTTAATAAGCGCCTGACTTTTAGGGTCATTACTCTGGAAATCATCACAAAGAGAACGGTTGTTGAACAACTTGAGGACTAAGGGCTCGAGCCTCGCCCCAAATCCCGCAATAGCTTCGTGTAAGTCATGCTCTTTATCTTCTGCCAGATAAATCAAAGACTTTAACTCTTCTTCAAAAAATGCTTCTGCCTGCCAAGGACCAATAACCGAAAACTGCGGATCAAGCCCCATATGCGGAGCACAAAGTCGCAAACCTTCAAGCATAAAACCGTGAATGGTACTTAGCACCACACCATCAAGCTCACGTTTACTACTTAGCAGTAAAGCCTTGTCTATATCTATCTTTGTCCCTAGATACTTTCCTTCTGCATATACCTCATTGATACCAGCAGCAACACGTTGCCGTAACTCATCAGCCGCTGCTCTAGTAAAAGTAACACCAGCAATACGTCTTAGCGGAATACCTTCAGACAATAGTTCTAAGTACCGCTGTACAAGGCTAGTTGTCTTACCAGTACCTGCGGAAGCAACACGTACTTTCATAAAGCTAAACCAGCCTTTAGAATTTTGGGCAATTTTTTATAGTTAGGCATTAAGCAAAACAAGAAAGATATAGGCATAATCACAACACTAGAATAGCAAATTCCTAACGTACTAGATTCCTAACGTACTAAATTCCTAACTCATCTGGAACGAATAAGGCTCATTTCCAGTTGGATACAGTTAGGAAATTTATACTCAAATCTGTACCAAAAAGTGAGAACACCATTAACAACAAAACTAGAATTTAGTAATATTTACACTATATCAAAATGTTTGAATAGAGTCCTATTTGGAGTTTAAATGGAGGATAAAATGGTTAAGGAGTTAAAGACAAATAAAAAACAAAAGGGTATTAAGCTTTTTGCATATCTAATCTGCCTTATAGCGTTGTTTAGCATCGTAAGTTGTGCGCCATCAAAGTATAATAGCGCAGTAGATTACGCAGTAGATTATTATCCTGCGAATCATCAGCTTGTTGAGGGTTACTACATTGAGAGCGATAGCTCTGAAATAATTTACTACTACGACACGCATAATACAACAACCCATAACGTGCATAATAATAGTTATTCCCATCAGTACTATGAAGGTTATGACGATGAGGGCTATGACTACAAAGGCTACGACCGCAAAGGTTACGACCGTGAGGGCTATCACCATGAAGGCTATAACCGCAAAGGTTACGACCGTGAGGGCTATGACCGTGAAGGCTATAACCCCAAAGGTTACGACCGTGAGGGTTACGACCGCGAAGGCTATAGTATCTATGGTTACGACCGTGAAGGCTATGATCGTCAAGGCTATGATCGTGAAGGTTACGACTACTATGGTCACAACCGTTACGGCTACGACCGCTATGGTCACGCACATACTGAACACAAGCGTTACTAATAACTAACAGTTCTATCTAAAAAACGACCTGCACTTTTCACTAAGTTGCAGGTCGTTTTTTAGGTATTTGATTCAGTAGAACAGCATAATGGCATTTACATTATTAACCCCAACAACATCAAAATTAACCCCGACAACGTCAAAGACGGTTTATGCTTCAACGTAATGTGGCTATCCTTTACTTGCTATCTTTATAAGTTGCTGTGCCCTTAATGAGATTTGAGAAGTATTGCTGCTGCTAGTTTTGTTTTTGTATATTTTTGTAAGTGCAGTAACCACCCTAACTAACACTCTAAAACTGAGTTAGAGAAGATAGGCACAACATCTTTACTCTTTGACATGATCTTTATTCCTTGGCATGATCTTTACTCTTTGACATGATCTTTACTCCTTGGCATGATCTTTAGTCTTTAACATGGAAAAGAACAACGTTTTACCAAACTAAGTACACAGAAACCAAAGAATCGCTGTCTAGGACGCACTCTAGCTTGTTAGGACATAAGTTACCAAAGTACAAAGTCGATAAGGCTATACTCAAAATTGTGAAACATATCGCCGTTCTCACAAGTGGAGGAGATGCACCAGGCATGAATGCAGCCATTCGAGCTGTGGTGCGTACTGCAATTTTTTATGACATGCAGGTATCAGGGGTTTACCGTGGTTACCAAGGCATGATTGATGACGAAATCGAAGAACTTGGCGCACGTAGTGTTGCCTATATCTTGGGGCGTGGGGGAACGTTCTTACGTACTGCTCGTTGTATGAACTTCATGCAGGCAGAAGGACGTGCTAAAGCTGCTGCAAACCTAAAAAAACGTGGCATAGAAGGTGTTGTCGTCATTGGTGGCGATGGCTCATTTCATGGCGCACATCACTTATGCAAGGAACATGATATTGCTGTGGTCGGCGTGCCAGGCACGATTGATAATGACATCGCAGGAACCGATGTAACCATTGGCTTTAACACTGCGCTAAATATTGCACTTGAAGCGATTGATAGACTTAGAGATACTGCTTCTAGCCACGACAGACTTTTTGTTGTTGAAGTCATGGGGCGAGATGCTGGGCATATTGCACTAAATGTTGGTGTGGCTGCTGGTGCAGATGCAATTCTTATACCTGAAGTGCCTGTCAATACGCAGGAAATTTTACAAACTATGAAAGAAGCTAGGGCTAGGGGTAAGGGCTCGAGCATCGTTGTTGTTGCTGAAGGAGCTCTAGAAGGTGGTGCCTTTGGTCTTTCAAAAATGCTAGAAGCAGAAGGTCTAGAAGCTAAAACCACAATCCTTGGACACATCCAACGTGGTGGCTCACCTGTAACCAGAGACCGAGTACTAGCCTCACGCCTTGGTTACCACGCCGTGCGTACGCTTAAAGATGGCAAACGAGATGTCATGATAGGTGTAGATAAACGAGGAACCTGCACCGTGCCACTTAGAGATACTTGGGAAAGTCATAAAGCAGTTGATTTGGAGCTTTACCAGCTTGC
>CALGZD010000309.1 GCA_937934635.1 uncultured Deinococcales bacterium | reverse complement strand
AACCGAAGAAAAAAATACAAGGGTATGCCTTGGCATCGACCCTCGACCTGAATCGCATCCCCTAACAGCAGCAGAACGTTTTGACGATGACCCTGCCCAGATGGCAAAAGCACTTGTCTACTATTTTCAGGCGATTATTGAAGCAACGCATGACTTGGTTGCTTGTTATAAATTGCAGTCTGCTTTTTTTGAAACTTTAGGCATTCCTGGCATGATTGCTATGGCGCAGCTTATTGCAGATATCAAGTCTCGTGAAATTCCTGTAATCTTAGATGCCAAACGTGGTGACATAGGCTCAACAGCCGAGGCTTATGCCAAAGCCTATTTGGGTGACAGTGTTTTTGCCGTAGATGCTTTAACTGTCAACCCTTATTTAGGTATTGATAGTATAGAGCCTTTTGTCAAACAAGCAGATGAGCAGAACAAAGGTATCTTTGTTTTGGTAAAAACCTCTAATCCTGGTTCGGCTGATTTTCAAGATCTCAAATTGGCATCAGGTGAGATGCTGTATGAACATGTTGCAGAATCTTTAGATGCACTCTGTCAAACGGTTGTGGATAGTAACGGTTACTCACCGATTGGTGTTGTGGTTGGTGCAACGCATCCGCAAGAGTTGGTGAAAATGCGCTATGCACTTCCTCGGAGCATATTTCTTGTACCTGGCTATGGTGCTCAGGGTGGTAATGCAGGGGATGTTGCGGCTGCATTTAAAAATGGAGTAGGTGCGATTGTCAATTCAAGTCGTGGTTTAACCTACATTACAGATGGAGATGATTTCGCTGAACAGTCGAGGTTAGCTACTGAGAAAATGCGAGACGCTATTAACAGTTCAATTAGCTTTACTACTTAGCTGACGGTTTACCAGATTTCGTGTATCGACTTGTATAATCCTTGATTTAATCAGTTTGACTTGAAGCAATACACACGAAATCGGAAACCTTCCTTAGCTGATAATTTCCTTAACCCGACCAACTTCCCCTGTCTCGAGCCGTACTTTAATCCCATGTGGGTGAGAGCTTGATTTAGTCAAAATTCGCTCAACAATGCCTTGTGTAAGTTGACCTGTTCGTTGGTGCTGTTTTAAAACAATTTTAACTTCTGCACCTATACGAATGTTTGTGCGCTTGTTCTCTTGATTATGTCCATTCATGATTATTTGTTGTATCATGAAATCAGTCAAATGTTACAAGACTGAATAGCTAGCTATTGCAATTTTATGGTTGCGTTAAGATTTCTATAGGTAAATATGTGTGAATTTGTCGAATAAAGCCATTTCATGACAACTTGACCGCCAGTTTCTTAATGTAATTGTTGCGTTAGCAAACTTTTCAGTATGATACTTTGAAGATGTTGAATTTAGTAACTACTAGAGTGAGTTTTAGAATTCGACAAGTGAGGTAGAAAACTTTTTGCAGTTTTCAGTGCTGTAAAAAATTACTGGGGATCAACTTATTAAATCTTGCGATACGACCTTGTTGTACGTGTCTAAGGTGTACATGTGCAGGAAGATTGTTGTTAATAAGTTGATAAAATTATGTTTGAAACAATTAAAGAATTTTTTTCAACTAGGTATGATTTGTTGGCAATTGCTTTGTTTGTAGGGGCATTTATTGCCTTGATGATATCTGAGCTGTTCAATTGGATATTGAGCAGCTTTATTTCGCTTGCAGTACCAGAAACGAGTAGCCTATTTACACTTATTGCCTTGTTGATGCTTTTGCTAAAGCTTGTTTTGATAGCATTTATCCTTGTTGCTATTGATAGAGCCTATAATCGTTGGGTGCGTAGTAGTAGTAGTAGTAAGTGGGTACAGGGCAAGCGAGTGTGTAAGCCTGAGTCCTCAGCAGAACAGCTTTATAACCGTTTTGTAAATTCAGATAAGATGCGTTATAAATCCATACTTGAACAAGAAGTTTTGTTATCTAGTGAAAACACTGTAGATCGAAACACCGTAAATGAAGCAGATTCTGATGAATCAACTGAAAGTAGTAGAAGTCGAGTTCGACGAGACAAAATGTGGCGTAAAAGAGAGCAACTTCTTTCGCAATTAGAAGAGTTGCTTGATGAAGAGGATGCCACTAAAAACACAGTGGAAATATTGGATTCGATTGATGTATTAACTGAAGATTTCAAGCAAGATGCTGTGACTTTGAATAGTTCGAAAACTTCTCAGCAAGTAGAAGAACTTAGCTCTGAGAAAATTCGTAGTGTTCTAGCAAAACGATAGTTTAATGCTCACACACAACCTAAATATGTATTGCAATATGTTATTGCATAGGCAAACAGTGCATAGTCAAAGTGATGCAGTGGTAAGTATTTCCTGCATACAATCCTAAAGTGATTCTATCGTTGCAAATGATGTTTAGTGTCACGTTTAGGAGGAAAAACTATGCTTCAAGAATTTAGAGATTTTATCGCTGGTGGTAGTGTTGTTGATTTAGCTGTGGGTGTGGTTATCGGCGCAGCGTTTGCTTCTGTGGTTGGTTCATTGGTTGACCACATCATTATGCCGCCAATCGGCTTATTGCTCGGTGGTATTGATTTTAGTAATCTTGGAATCATCCTGAAAGATGCTGATCAATATGGCTCAGTAAAAGCTGCGGTTGATGCTGGCGCACCAGTGATTCAATACGGTAACTTTATCAATGCAATTATCAAGTTTTTGATTATTGGTTTTGCTATTTTTATGGCTGTTAAGGCTTATAACAAATTGATGGAAAGTGCTGGTCAAGTAAAAGAGGAAGAAGAAACACCACGTAATGAAGTTCTACTTGAAGAAATTCGTGATTTATTAGCTAAGCGTTAGATAGTTAAGTTCAAAAGCTTAAGTGTAGCGAAGGGTGATTGATTCGCTACACTTTTTATGATCTCAAAGTTTTAAATCGACTTAAAGAATATCCCTACAAAGAAGTCTAGTTGACTTAGTATCGTTTTCTCTAAACATCAGGAAAATTCCATCTTCCTCTGCCCAAGCACAGTATTGTCTTCTAAGTTCTTGCAGCGTCATGTTGTTTTCATCTGCTACAGTTTGCATGTTCCAGTCGTATTCATTTAGGTAGATGGCTTTGTCTTTAGTAGCAAAGTAGCGGGCATAGTTTTCACAAGCTGGTTCCCAGCCACGCACTTTTTCACTGTAGCAAGATTCGACAAAAACCCAATCAAATGCTTGGCTGAGTGGTTCGGCTATTTCGGCAGTATTTTTTAATCCTGCGTAAAGCCCTCGTTTGTGGGCTTCATCTGCTAGCCATAGGTTATAGGCAAGTTGCTCATCAGCACTGATGCTGAAGCCTGTTTGCTCAGGTTCAGGATTCCATTTATCAAAAGAAAAGCCATCTAGGTTATCAAAACTAACGCCATCGAAGCCTTTGTTTTTACATTTATTAAGTAAGCTTTGAACGTAGGTACGTACAAAGACGTTGTTTGGATTCATCCAGAATTCGTTGGAAAAGCGTTCGCCATAAACATTGCCTAGCACACCATGACTGCGCCATTTTTCAAGTAGTGCTGTATCAGAAGCTAAATTGCCACCGAATACATTTTGTGTTGACGGTCTAAAGCTTTCTGCTGTACCTGCATTGAGGTAGCAAATGACTTTGTGACCACGAGCTTGTAGCTCGTTAATGACTGCCTGTGGTGCATCAATTTCGATATCGTAAATATCTGCTTTGATGCTGGTATTAATAGGATTTTGTTGATCTAAAAAAAGCTGCACTTGCCATGTACTGTTTAGGTTTGGTGGCCAAGCATTGGGTAGCGCACTTTGTTTTAATGCCTGAATTGTAGCAACTTGCTCCGCTTTTGCATCTGTGATGTAACTTATAGAGTTTGAAACAGTAGGGGCAATTGCTTGCTGTTGTGTTTGTTGATTTGTCTGTTGTGGCAATTGCTTACTGTCGTCTGAGTAGTAAGTTGTATTTACAGGAAATGGATAGATGACTTGGTTAGTTGTTTGCGCTTGTTGCTGCCCAGTTTGCTCCTGCCCAGTTTGTGATTGGTTTACTCGTGACTGGCTTACTACTGACTGGTCTATTGCCTGGTCTATTGACTGGTCTACCTGTAGCTGGTCACGTTGCAAAGTTTGCTGTGGCAGTTGCCTTAGCTGTTGTTGTTGTAGTTCTAGGTGTCTTTGATGTTCAGCAATTTCAGCATTACTTAGTTGTCGTACCGTTACTTGAGCAAAAGCTAAAGAAGTTATAGATAGTAAAACGATGCTGAAGGCAAGATATAGATGTTTTTGTAAAGAATTCATGGGCTATGGAATTTTCTTTCTTATATATTTTTAGACCTGTTTACATACTTCTTTTGTTATACAAAGTAAGCATTATCTAAACTATATAGAATCGTTAGTATTTGTTGGCTATATGTAAATTTGAAT
>CALGZD010000308.1 GCA_937934635.1 uncultured Deinococcales bacterium | reverse complement strand
TTGATGAAGCGACTGCCAACCTTGATCCGAGCAATATTGAGCGTATTGAGAGTGTTATTAGGAAAGAAGCAGCAACAGGAAAAATTGTTTTGGTTGTAACGCATAATCTGGCACAGGCACAGCGTATTGGTGATAGTACTGTTGTCATTTATGATGGTAAATTGATTTACCAAGATGTAAGTGAAGCTGTGAATGCTGAGCATCCTAATGAACTGGTCCGGGATTTTGTGACTGGACGACTTATCTACTAGTTTGATGTCTTTACTTTTATCATCTAGAAATTATACAAATAAGCTATACTTACCTTATTATGACGAAGCTTTTTAAAAGCCATAACCCGTCCAGTAAGCCTAGTATTTTTCTAATAGTTAACAGGGTGTTCTGTTTACTGATGCTATGTCTACTGTTGGGAAGTTGTGCATCTCGAATTGCACCTGCTACTAAAGATGCAAATAGTCAAATGCAGCAAGAGAAGGTCACTAAGCCTAAATCTGGTGATATTGTCCCTACCTCAAACGAGGTGTTGAAAGATTTTCATATACGAGTGCCAGATAGTATTGCTATTGGCGAAGCGTTTGAAATCAGACTTACAACAATTGGTAGTTTGGGAAGTAAGCCATTTTTTGTAGATGATGAAAGCTTGCAACTGAATCTAACAAGTTCTATCGGGAAGATTGAACCTGCATCTTCAGAAATGCAGGGAGGCATTGCAGAAATTCAGGCACTGCTTACAGAGGTTGCGGCTAGCAACAAAACTGTTGAATTAGAAGTATCCCTTAGAGATATCAATCAAAACTTAATCACTAGAGCTATTGCCTTAAATATTAAGTAATTTGTAATAACTACAGCCTACAATAATGCCATGCTTGCGAAAGTCAGTTCGGCTGCGGTTCTTGGTGTAGATGCCTTTGAGGTAGAAGTAGAAATAGATATTTCTGGTGGCTTGCCTAGTTTTATGGTGGTTGGCTTGCCCGATGCTGCGGTACAAGAGTCGCGTGAGCGGGTTAGAGCTGCAATCAAGAATGCTGGCTTTCCTTTTCCCGCAAGTCGTATTGTTGTCAATCTTGCTCCTGCTGATGTTCGTAAAGAAGGACCAGCCTTTGATTTGCCGATTGCTATAGCTGTCCTAGCTGCACAAGGCATAATTCCACAAAAAGCTTTAGAAAAGGTTGTAGTTAGCGGAGAGCTATCGCTTGATGGCATTATTCGCTCGATTAAAGGGGCTATCAATATAGCGCTTTATGCAGCCCAAGCTGGTAAGGCGATAGTTGTTGTTCCTCCTGATAATGCTGCGGAGACAGCCATTATTGATGATGTTGAAGTTTTTGCACCAGCAACACTTTTAGAGGCAGTGGAATTTTTTCAGGGTAGACGGAAGCTCGAGCCTTCAGTTGCAGAAACACTCGATTTTGAAGAACACTTTTTAGATTTAGCAGATGTAAAAGGGCAAGCTACTGCCAAAAGAGCTTTAGAGATTGCCGCAGCAGGCGCACACAATTTGTTGATGAATGGACCACCTGGTTCAGGTAAAACGATGCTGGCAAGACGTATACCAAGCATATTGCCAAAGCTGAGCCGAGAAGAAGCGATTGAAGTGACTAGAATCCACTCTACCGCAGGGGTCCTAAAAAAAAGTGGTTTGATTCAACAAGCTGTGTTTCGAGCGCCACACCACACTGTTTCTGATGCTGGTCTGATTGGTGGAGGTTCGATTCCAAAAGCTGGAGAGGTATCTTTAGCGCATAAAGGTGTGTTGTTTTTAGATGAATTTCCAGAGTTTTCTCGAAACGCTTTAGAGGTACTGCGTCAACCACTAGAAGATGGTTTCGTGACGATTAGTCGGGCTCGAGCCGCCCTCACCTTTCCTGCAAAGTTTATATTGGTAGCGAGCCAGAATCCCTGCCCTTGTGGATACTTTGGTGACAGCGAGAAAGCTTGTACATGTTCTCCAAATAGTCGACAGCGTTACAAAGATAAAATCAGTGGTCCACTGATGGACCGAATTGATTTACGGGTAACTGTTCCTAGATTGGTTGCTTCTGATTTAATGCACGCTCAAGCTGGAGAATCTAGTTGTAGTGTTCGTCAAAGAGTACTAGTTGCCAGAACCGTTGCTATAGAACGTCAAGGTGTTCCTAATGCTCAGCTAGCAGGGCAGAAGCTACGAGAACATACCGCATTAGACGCAACGTCCAATACATTTGTCCAAGCAGTTATCAAGCAGCTTGCTTTATCTGGACGTGGCTATGATCGCTTGATGCGAGTTGCACGAACTATTGCAGATTTATCAGGGGAACAGAGTGTGAGTGAAACCCATATTGCCGAGGCAGTGACTTACAGGGCAAATGAATGATGTCTAAAAATAACTTCTAAAGAAAAAAGCTATCTGCTTGTAAGGGAAAAGTAGATAGCGAGTGCGTCCTTATTTTGGATGTTAAGGAGAATTAATAGCTAAGTTATCCTTTGCAACAAAACGCACCTTGCGGGTGTTTCCTGCGGTTTTTTCTTGCGGTTTTTTCGCAAGCTCAAAAACACGCTAGCTTCATCAACATTCAATTTGCGGATGCACTTGTAGATAGCATGTAGGTTTGATTGTATTATTATTGTGGTTTTAGATGTTGTGAGCTAATTTTGGTTAACTAGCAGTCCAGGTTCTTGCACCCCAAAACATAACGATTAAAAGAACAATGCCAGCAAAACTTCCTAATGATTCCGAAATTCTTGCCCACCCAAAGTAAAGCGTAACACTTGTTAGGATCGAATAAACTATTGCTAGTTTGATGTCGAACATGCGGAAGTCTTGTAAAGTGACCCACAAAAATCGAACTAAAAGTGCTGTTGAGATGATTGTCAAAACAAAGAGTATATCGCCACCAGCGATATCGTAATCTAGAATGCCTGTACCAACGATACGCATCCAAGCTTCTTGAATAAGCCCCATATATTGCCCCTTGTAAAAAGTAAAAATATGCAAAAACAAAAGTTTATTAGCAGAACACTCTGCTAATTCTTGTATTAAGTGTAGCAGTTAGGCTGAGTTATCAGGTGAACTGAGACTGAAGGTTTTGTAAAATTGCCCTTAACCTAATCTTCAAGAAGCGATGAGCTTATTATAGCGAAGCCTTTCTAAATAACCTATTTTTATAACATTAGTTTTACTTGGAGCAATATTTGCAACAGAGGTGGTCATACCGTGTCCGAAAATTATTGCTTTTTAGATGATTATGATGTTCAAGCAAAAAGTGTCACTATTCTTACTACTTTGAGTAATATACACACTATGTGTAAAATGTGCAAGTTAGGTCATTTTGCTTTTGTTCTACTTAAATAGAGGAGAAAGCAGACTCCTCGGGTTAGTACATCAGGTTAAAGGCGTCGGAGTTTACTAAACTCCGACGCCCAAATTTTTGCTTAATTGTTTTATATAGCTTTTGCTTAATTGTTTTATATAGCTTTAGTTATGAGTGATTGCATCTACAGGATGGATATCTGTGAGCGTAATTTTCTTACGTGTGGCAGCATCTTTGTTTTTCGCTTGATCTGTAGACTCGTCTGAATTAAAGACATAGGCCTGAATTAGTTCTGCTCCTTGAGCCTTGTTCGCAGGAACAGCTTGATTCACCAGTAAGTCAATTTCCATAACTGCATTTTCAGCTTTACTTTCTAAAGCAACATGACTAAAGCCTTCAACATGGAAGTGATAGCGGAAGGTTTCGTCCAGTGGTAAGACAACCGCACCATTTTCATCGAAGCACGGTTTGGCAACATCGGCAAAGTAGATGGTTTGCTTGTTGCTACCAAAGAGCTCGAGCTTCAACGGTGTAGCGTCACCATTCATGCCAATCACGAGTGCATTTCGGAAATAAACCTGACTGCTTATCGTTAAGATGCTTGCCTCTTCAGGAAGTTGCCACTCAATACCTGTTTCAGAAAGCTCTGTAGGATTACGCAGTAAAGTCAGTTGTCCAGCATCTTCACTGATGCCTTCACCATAGCGTTGCGCTTCTAATAGAGCTAAGCTCTCGCCTAAAGCAAAGTTTTCTTTGTTCGGTGCGTCTTCTGGTAAACTCTCGCCCATTTTTGATTGTAGGCTAAGACGTTTCCAGCTATCTGAATAGTTCAGAATTGCATCCCAATCAAAGTTTTCACCAAGCATGAAACTGTGGTGTGCTACAGCCATGACATTTCCTGCAATTGAAAAGTAAGACGCTGCTTCACGGTGATAGCGTTGACGCTGTCCTGGCTTGAGGACGTCATACATAATTTGTCTAACGGTTTCGTTGACAAAGTGCCAGCCCTCATCAAAAACGAGCCAACCTCTGCGCTCGAGCTCATCCAAGTACGGTGTTGCACCAAAGGTGTTTAAGAACTCTTGGGGTAACGCACCAGGGTGAATCGAAAGCTTTTCAAGCATGTAGCGTGCTTCACGGCTAAGATAGCGAGCCTCTAATTTGTACCGTGCTTGCACACGTCTTAGTGTTGGCATAGCACCTGTGTAGCCCTCTTCTGGGCGTAGTTGCATGAGTTCATCTAAAAAGCTGATGTGTCCACCAGATGCTTGATAAAGTCTAGCAGCTTCGCTAAATGGAATGTCTTTTAGGAAGTGGTCTCGAGCTTCATTCCATGATAGTGGTGGTAGGTCTAAATAGAGTGTGCGGTCTGGTGGATAGGACTCACGTAGACGCAAGACCGAACTAGAATCTTCACCAAAAGCAGAACACTCAATCACCCAGAGATTTTCTTTATCTTCAACGATTTTATGAAGCATCTCAGCTGTAAGCGTCAAAGGTTCACGGAAATAGCGCAATGCTCTCGTTTGACCGAGTGGTCCTTCAATAAGCGGTACATCTAATTGAGATGCTAATCGCTGGGCAAATTCAAAACGACCAGAGGCAGGTTGACCACGTAAGAAAATCAAATGCGGTAAGTCTACACGTTCTGCAGTTTGCTGAATTAAGCGTTTACGAATGGTTGGTTTTTGCTGATTTTCAAGTTTTGCACGTTGTGCATCTAGCCAGATCTGAAAATCACTATTGATGTCATCTAAACCTTCGAGGAATTCTCCTGTTTCACTACTAGGTATGACTTGAATTGCTTCTGGAAGGCTTAATGGATTTTCTGTTTCAAAGGCAACGAAGCCAAGTTGTCGTAGCGTCGAGCGCAGTTTAGAAAGTTCTACACGTAGACTGTTTGCGCTTGATGGACCGCCCCAAAGCAATTCAGCAATCTTTTCACGACGTGTAACACCCTCAAGTGCCAAATAATATAGCAGTGCAAGAGACTTGCGTTGCACTTTCAGTGTTTTCCCCATGAAATCTAAGCGTGCTGGTCCCCGTAGTGTTAATACTGGTTTCTCTTCATTATTCATTTTTTCTACCATCTCATCCTTGCTGGCTAGTTGTGATTTCTAGTTGCTATATGTCAAAAGTTCTTGAACTTTTTGGATACAACTTGTCAATACAATCTGCCTGTCAAGACTCTCCTTGAGTTTCCCTATTGTCCTCCCAATTACCCCTAACGTTGATGCAATTACTTATAAGCTTTTTTCATTAAATAACCCTAATTGCTCATTATTTATGAGTGTTAAGACGTAATGAAAAGCATATTGAGAGGTGTTTTTGCGTGCATCAATGCATACTTTTCCTATTCATACCAATTCCGCTTAATTCATTAATTCATAAGCTGTTCTGATTTAAAAATCTAACTATGAAGCGGAATGTGGTTGAGCACCTGACGCTTCTAACTGGTTACTTAATGAACGATAGTGTCGGACTCGGCATAAGATCATTTCTATTGCCATCATACCTTAAAATTTCATGGTGACCTACGTGTTACTAGATAGCTTGGTACAAGACTTACAATTGGTACAAGGCTTACAAACAGAGAAGATATCAATCAGGTTTTACGGGAGCTAATTAAATTACCACCTCAAAAAGTAAGCGTGTATTCCATTTTTCAAATCCCGTAGTAAGATAGAATCACAGCACGCTTAAAATAGTAAAATAAATTTTTAGCTTTTGTATCCTATACACAGAAAGTTAAAAATAATAAGGATACGTTTTTATGACTAGTAAAAGACGAGAAATCATTGAAGGTAAACCTGTACTCATCGTTATTGATATACAAGGTGGGGAAGCAAATAGCAGCCCTGATAAACCAATATCCATTCCACTCATGCAAGACTATGACCAACGTATGGAAGGCGCACCAGCTTTAATTAAAAAAGCACGGGAGTGCGATGTTCCTATTATCTTTTTTCAAGAGGCGCATAGGCGGGACTTAGTTGATTTTGGTAGGGAGTTAGACGGTGCTGAGGGAATTCACTTACTAGAAGGTGATGCTGGTACAGAAATTTCTAAAAGCTTAGGGATGCAACCAGATGATTACTTTATTCGGAAACGTAGGTATTCTTGTTTTTTTGGTACAGAGCTTGAGATTTTACTTAAAGGCTTAAAAGCAGATACGCTTATTCTTATTGGTGGGCATACAGACGTTTGTGTGCATTACACCTTTGTTGATGGACATCAGCATGACTACTATTGCCGTGTTGTTGAGGATTGCGTGGCGGGCTCGAGCCTCGCCGCACACACCGCTGCACTAGCTGCAATGGAGTACCTCCAAACAGGCGCTTGTAGAAATTCAGAAGAAATTTTAGCTGCTTTTGAGAAGTATCAGTAAGGTTTCCGATTTCGTGTGTATTGGTTCAAGTCAAACCGATTAAATCAAAGATTACACAAGTCAATACACTTACACAAGTCAATACACGGAATCTGGTAAACCGTTATATCCAAAGTGTTAGCAACTAACGAGCCACTTTTTGCTTACTCACCCAATTAAAGTGCCTAGCCAAAGCTTCATCATCTAAAAGCACATCTAGGTTATTAAGTCTTTTCGCAAGCGTCGTTTCATCGTACAACCTATGAATCCCCTTATGGCACAAGCTACAAATATCAATCCCCTGATTTAGTTCCTGCCGTGAATAATGCTTCCGATAAAACTTGCGCCCATGCACCTTTTTAGGAATCAAATGGTGAAAAGTCAAGTCTACTTCTCGATTGCACAAAGGACATATTTGTTCTTCTTCTCTGTTTGGAGCTACGTTTGGCATTTTGTTCTACTTATCTATATTATATTTTTATCTTTATTTTCATCTGTGTTTTTATTTATGTCTAAAACACGTAGTTGAAAAATATTCCCTTCACAATCATAACCATCACAAACTGTCGACAGTCTAAAAACCCACTCTGTCTCAGGAGCATATACATTGCCATCCAGCTTTTCTGCTAGCTGTCTAACCATAGCAATATCAGAAATATAGTACACAATTTTAACTGGATTTTGCGTACGAGGTTCTGGAGGCTTGCTAATCAAAATAGCATCAGCAATATGCTGTGGTGCTTGTAAAATAACAAGTTCACTTGAAGTCAACTCCAAGCGCACATGCTCATCATCTTCTTCCATTAACTCCATGCCCAAGACACGTTGATAAAACTGAGAAAGTTTTAAATAATCTTTAGCATACAGTATTGCGCCAGCTTTCATAAGTTATCTCAGCTAGTACTCGTAACGTACTTTAAAATCTCAACAACCTGTTCAGGAGTTTGCGCCCAAGCCATTGCTGCCGAATCTACTTCTTTGAGTGCATGAATAACACTTTCATCGTGCAGCGTAATATATGGCTTACCCAATGCAGCCAAACTACCTGCGTCAAATGCTGCATTCCATTGTTTGTATTTATCGCCAAAGCGCACAACAGCAATATCACAGTTTTCAATCAATGTTTTGGTACGAATTCGGTTAACCTTTGAAGACTTA
>CALGZD010000307.1 GCA_937934635.1 uncultured Deinococcales bacterium | reverse complement strand
GCTACAATAGTGTCATCTAAAGCCTTTTGTGGTTATTTATATATGAGCAAGATACTAATTGTTGAAGACGACGCTAATTTACGTGAATTACTGGTATTGCACCTTGAACACGCAGGTTTTGAGACCATCGAAGCTGAAAATGTTGAGGAGGCTTGGGATAGGCTCGAGCCCTGCAATCTTATCATCCTAGATTGGATGCTCCCTAATACTTCTGGCGTGCAGTGGCTGAGCCAACTACGTCAACAAAAACGCTACAAGTTTCTGCCTGTGCTTATGTTGACAGCCAAAGTCACAGAACAAGACAAAGTAGAAGGTCTAAACTCAGGCGCAGACGATTACTTAACTAAGCCCTTTAGCGCAGCCGAGTTAGTTGCCCGTATCAATGCTTTGTTAAGGCGTTCACAACAAGACGAAAGCTATAATGTTGGCAAAATCACCGTAAATACTTCAGAAGGTGTCATTAGCTTTGAAAATAGTCCTTTAGATTTAACCCGTCGAGAATATGATCTACTTATTTTCTTAATTCAAAATCAAGGTCGTATCTATAGTCGTAACGACTTACTTGACCATGTCTGGGGAGAAGAATTTTTTGGAACTGAACGTACTGTTGATCAGCACATCGCCCAACTTCGCAGTTACATCGGCTCCGACTATATAGAAACAGTTCGTGGTCGAGGGTATCGTTTTGTAAATCCAGAAGAGAAAGCATCATGAATACTGGCAAGCTTTGGAAAAGTAACCAAGTTGAAGGAATCTTGGAAATTAAACATGGCAATGTACTCTCGCTCAACGCAAGAGCAGCACAACTCCTTGATATTGCAGATGGGCAGACCCTAAACCTTCCCTTGATTACAATAGTTCGCAATCACAAAATAGAAGAAGCTTACCTGAACCAAGAAAAACTAGAAGTTAACACACAAGGTAAAATCCTAGAGGTTACACCTTGCGATATTGGTCTAAGCATCATCGATATTACCGACTTAAAAAAATCACAAGAACACGCTAGAGAATTGCTTGCGGTGTTATCTCATGAACTCAGAACACCTGTAACGATCATTCAGTCAACTATAGAAGTCTTACACTACGACCTAAGTAAAGAAAAGCGGGACACTTTTCTTGAACGAGCCAGCACAGAAGTGGAGCGCCTCACACGATTACTAGACGACCTCACAGTTGATGTCAAACCACCTGTGCTCCGTCGTCTTAATTTAGAAGAACATATCTTCAGAGCATCCAACCTACTCAGTAACACTTTAGAAACACACAACATCACTTTAAAGATCGAACCTTGTGCCTATTTTGTTTTGGCTGATAGCGACAAGCTTTTACAAATCCTCATCAACCTACTTGAAAATGCAGCGGTCCACGGTCCAGATGATGCTATCGTAACAATCAAAGCTGTCCCAAAAGATAGACAGCTATATGTGTATGTCATCGACCAAGGTCAGCCCCTAGACGATACGACAATTGAAGCGCTTTTCGAGCCACACTCAAGAGGCGATAGCAATAAATCTAAAGGCACAGGTCTTGGGCTTTATATTGTCCGCAACATTGCAAAAAGTTGGAGTGGTGAAGCTTGGGGTAATTCACTTAACGATGGCAATAGCTTTGCTTTCTCAGTTCCGATTACGTAAAGTTGTTTAAAATTGTTTAAAGTTGTTTAAAGCCCTTTACCAAATTCAGCTAAATAATTGATGCTTTACTTTATCAGTTAGAGCATCATTTAAAACAGTATTTTCTAAGTCGCTGATACTCATATAGCCATCTTTATAGCTCAAACATTGAGATAGAATATCTTCTTTCAACTTTAGTGGAAAACTCAGCTCACTAGGGTGTGTCACCCCTTCTTGACTAGCAAACAGCGCACAGTGAACTGTGCCTAAGCCAGCACTTGCTTGTGAACCTAGCATCACGCCTTTACCTGCTTGCTTTGCAGCTTCGAGCATCTTCAAAGATTCGGTGTAGCCTGTTCTGGCAGTTTTGATGTTCAATATGTCGAAAGTATCTGCTTCTAATTCACGTAGTAGGTTTTCATAGCTAAAACAGGAGTCGTCTGCAATAATTGGCATGATGTTGGAGCGTTTTAGGTGGGCTCGAGCCCCCAACAAGTACACTGGCAACGGTTCCTCAACATAAGCAATCCTCAAAGAAGCAAGTCTTTCTAAACGTTTTTCAGCACTATCTTCAGTCAGCATTTCATTGGCATCAGCGTATAAAATCACATCTTTGCCCGCAAAAGCTTGATTCAAAGTGGAGACAATTTCTGTATCGTGTGCAGCATCTCGCCCAATTTTTATTTTAAAAACACTGACCCCTGCCTCATAAACCTTATGCGCTTCGGCAAGCATCGTATCCATATCACTGATACCTAAAATATAGGAACAACGCAAGCTTTCTTGTGGACCTGCAAAGTCTGTAACTAACCCATTCTTAGCTTCTTGTTTAAAACGCAACTCCCACAGTGCTATGTCTAAAGCTCCTTTTGCACAATGGTTATTCTTAATTGAGGCAAGTGCAGATTCAATCGATGCTGTATCTTCCACATCCACGCCAAGCAATTGCGGTTTTAATTGCTCCGAGATAATAGCCTCGATACTAGCAACAGTTTCACCATAAATCGTTGGGCGTACAGGCGCTTCAGCAATACCATAATTGCCATAATTGCCATGATTGCCACTGTCATCAGACACAGCAACAAGTACATGTGCCAAACTCTTTAGCTCACTACTTTTACCCCAACGCAAGCTGCCTTGCATGGATAATTCAAAAGGTACAGTAACGATATTGGCTATAGTTGGCATGTCAGTTAATCTAACCACTCAATAATTTTCACAGTAACCTCTTCAATGTTTAGGGCATGTGTATCGATGTAAAGATATTGCTTCTCACCGTAA
>CALGZD010000306.1 GCA_937934635.1 uncultured Deinococcales bacterium | reverse complement strand
GACATTAAAGTGAGTTTGGATTAGTTCTTCAATAGCTAAGGCAATTGCTAAAAGACGGGCATCATCACCAACAGCACCTTCTAGCATGATGCCTACAGGTAGTCCATCAGCAGTCAGTCCGATTGGCAGGGTGATACTTGCTAAACCTGCAAAACTGCCTGGTTGCGTATTGCGCCCATAGATTGTTTCAGGGTTTCGCATTTCCCCGCTAAAACGTATTTGCTTGTTGTCTTCAAGTTTTGTTGCTGCCAAAGGTGTTGTGGGTAAGATAAACGCTTCTACCTCGGTACGCCCAATAAAATCATTGAATTCATAGCTTAGTATTGCAAGTTCATTGCTTAGAACTGATTCGTAACGTTCTTGACTAATTGCTTCGGCTTTTTCTAAAGTATGTAGCGCTTTTTCATTTGTCAGATTTTCTAAGACATCAGCTAGGCTTAAATTATTTTTTGAAAGATAGTTAGCTATTTCCTTACTTACATCGTAATCAACAATTGTGTCCAAGAGTGCTGGCATCAGGCTCGAGAGTTGATTGACTTCGGTTTCAATTAACTCGATTTTTCCTTCCACAATTAGCTTTGTCAGGAATTTACCGATAACCTTTTCACTGGCTTGCGCTACAGGATAGTAAAAATAATCTTGGGCTATGCCAATCTTGAGGTTTTTGAGGGTTGCTGGTGAGTAGTTTGGGGTTGTATTACTTAAAATACTATCGACCAAGATAATATCTTTCACTGAATTAGCTAAAATCGCTGGTGTTTCAGTACTTGAATTGGTTGCTATACCATCCATCGAGTAACGACCATGACTACTTTTAAAAGTTATAATTCCTGTTAAGGATGCGGCGATACGAGCTGAGCCAAGTGAGTCAGTCGCAATTGCTACAGGGGCAAGACCTGCTGCTATGACCGTTGCGCTACTGGCTTGGGAACTTCCTGCTAAAAGTTCGGCATTCGTAGGATTATTCGGTACAGGGTTGGGCACAGGGTTGAGCACAGGATTAGGTAAAAGATTAGGTATAGGGTTTTGATAGTCTTCAATCATGAATGGGGTTGTGGTGGTTTTAGCAAGAATGATTGCGCCCTTGTCTTCAAGTGTTGAGACAATAGCAGCAGAGTGCTCAGGTGTGTGCCTTGCCAACAATCCTAGACCAAGTGTTGTGTCTATGCCAGCTACATTTATGTTGTCTGAAATGACTATAGGTATGCCGTTTAGGGGAAGGGTGTGGTTTGAGCTTGCTGTGTCTAGAGTTGCTGTGTCTAGAGTTGCTGTGTCTAGGTAGCTCGCACGGGCTCGAGCCCCATTCCTAGCAACATGTATGAATATGCTATTCAGGTCTTCTTCGTCAAATTGTTCTGTCATCTTCTGGAGCAAGCTATCAATATGCTCCAGACTACTAAGCTGCTGTTGTTGTTTAAGTTCTAAAATTTCAAGAATGCTTAACTCAGTTATTTCTTTTTGAACTTCCCTTTGTGCAAAGGAAGTTGTTTGGAAAAAACTAAGCATTAAAAGTGAGCTTATAATTACTTTAAATATAAGGTTTTTAAACATAATTAAGCCTATGAAACCACATTTCTAAAGGTAGTGTATGTTTTGATTTTGACCAATAACAACGCTTCGTTATGAGATGGTAGGCTAGGAGCGTATGTCAAGTTTCCCATCTCGTATCGTTTGTTTAACAGAAGAAACAACTGAAACCCTGTATTTGCTAGGTCAGCAAGAACGAATCGTAGGCATTTCAGGTTATACAGTTCGCCCACCTGAAGCAAAAAAAGAAAAGCCAATCGTTTCAGCTTTTATCAATGCCAAAATTGACAAAATCATTGCTTTAGAACCAGACCTTGTTTTGGGATTTTCAGATTTGCAAGCAGATATTGCAGCAGAACTCATCCGAGCTGGACTTAATGTAATGGTTTATAACCAACGTTCTTTGCAAGAGATTTTTGATGTTATTCATAGTTTAGGGGCACTTACGGGCACTGTTGATAAAGCAAATGAACTGATTGATGGTTACAAGGCAAAAATTTCTGAGATGCAATATAAAACAGCTTCGCTACCTCAGCCGAAAGTCTATTTCGAAGAATGGGATGAACCACTCATCACTGGTATACGCTGGGTGCATGAATTGATTGAAGTTGCTGGTGGGGAAAATTGCTTTGCAGAAAAAGCAGAATTTCAAGATGCTAAGCGCAGGATTATTGAAGATAATGACGAGGTGATTAGGCGAAATCCTGACATCATGATGGCATCTTGGTGTGGTAAGCCTTTTAAGTTACAGACAGTTCTGGAGCGTGACGGCTGGCGAGAAATTAAGGCAATTGCTGATAGGCAAATTTTTGAGATTCCTTCGGAAATTATATTGCAGCCAGGTCCTGCTGCACTGAGCGATGGGCTTGATGCTGTGCACAATATCATTCAAGAGTGGCATATTAAGACTGGAAACTAGGTGGTGCAAGCGGTGAATTGATGTTTCCAAGCTCGAGCCTCCAAGCTGTACTATGTCGTGCTAGCTTTCCTATATGTTGTGCTGAGAACTGCTGACTTCTTTCAGAAAGTGGTAAGCCTACGGTATTCCAAAGCGATTTTGTAATATCTATCGCTGATATTTGCGTCCATTGACACGAGTTGTCTTGATTGTCTTTATGCCTAGCTAACTGCACAATGTGATGAATTGGAAAGCAGTGTTGCCGCTCAGTAGCGTAGTAGTCGCATAGGCTGTTATAAGGCACTGAAAACTTGTCAAAGTTTTTATCCCAATCATGTGAACGAAGCGGTTTGTCTAAGACTTGAAGACTAGTGGGTAAGAGACGAATAGATTTTTCCCATCCGTAAGCTAGCATTGTTGTCGGGTCTAGCAAAATAGTGTCTTCAGCAAGAGGTGACCAACCAGACTTGATAGCACGGAGCAGGGTTGTCGTTTTCCCCGTACCACTTTTGCCTAAAAAGATGTAGCCTTGCCCATTGATACTGGCTGAAGCAGCATGAAGGCAAAGTAAGCCGCTATAGCGTAAAGCTTCTATGATGGCAGCAAGTACGATATGAGGGAGTAAAAACTCGTCACCCCAATAGTTAATGAGTGCAGACTTGTTTTTTAGTCTTAAAGATACGCCATTGGTAGATGTTCCAAGTAGCCAGCAAGGTTCCTGTTCATTAGCTATCGTTAGCGTAAAGATATCAATGTTGTGTTCAATGGTTTTAACGCTTTGGAGAAACGTTTTAGATGGATG
>CALGZD010000305.1 GCA_937934635.1 uncultured Deinococcales bacterium | reverse complement strand
AGCATAGTGGGGAGATGATTGAAAGCTTTTGGGGTAGCTACGACAAGGTTGTAACCACCTGTGGCTTGTCTAAGGCTTATGGTCTGCCTGGCTTGCGGATTGGCTGGATGGTTGCACCTGAGAAGTTTGTAGAAGATGCTTGGGGCTTTAAAGACTATACGAGTATCACTGCGGGGACACTGAGTTATGAGTTGGCAGCGAGGGGGCTCGAGCCCACCACACGTTCTCGCATCATGGGTCGTAATCGAGATTTAGTTCGCACAAATATAAACATTCTGAAAGAATGGATTGCTACACAAAACGGTCTATTCACCCTTTCACCACCAGAGGCGGGTGCAATGGCTTTTGTGAAGTACCACTTTGACATGCCTTCAAGTGAGCTAACTGATTTATTGCATAAAGAGAAAAGCGTCTTGGTTGTACCTGGTGCGCATTTTGGTTTAGAAAACTTTTTGCGTGTTGGTTATGGTCTAGAAACACCAAAACTAAAGGCTGCACTTGCTCGTATTGACGAAGTTATTCAAGACCTTAAAGTAGCCTAATACCATGCAAGTAATTAAGCTAGACGAAATTAAAGCAAAGCTTGCAACACTTGATGTAGTGCCGCTGATTGAAGAAGGCTTTGTGAAATACTCTCAAAATCAGGCAGTAGTGCCACCAGTTGGTGAGTTGCTTATTGATGAGGTAGAGGGTGAAGTTCATATCAAGTATGGCTATATTAAACAAGACGATATTTATGTCATTAAAATAGCTTCAGGCTTCTATCAAAATGCATCACTAGACTTGCCAGCAGGCAATGGTCTCATGCTTGTTTTTAATCAAAAAACAGGTGAACCCTTGGTAGTGCTGCAAGACGAGGCCTACCTTACAGATGTTCGTACAGCCGTTGCAGGGGCGATAGCTGCGAAATATCTAGCCCCTAAAGTTGTGAACTGTATTGGTATCGTTGGCACAGGAGTTCAGGCAAAACTGCAATTGCAGTATCTAAAAAGTAGTGTTGATTGTAATAAAGTTATGGTCTGGGGTCGAAGTGCTGAGGCTGCTGAGCGCTATCAAACAGAAATGTCTGCTCAAGGCTTTGATGTATCAATAGCACAAGATACATCTGAGATAATGAAGCAGTGTCAAGTGATTGTTACAACTACGCCTGCTAAAAATGCGTTGCTCCATGCAAAAGATTTACAAGCTGGTACACACATTACAGCGATAGGTTCGGATACACCTGAGAAGCAAGAACTTGACAGTCAAATTTTGGCAAAGGCTGATGTTGTGGTTGCAGATAGTATCGAGCAATGCCAAAGTCGAGGAGAGATTTCGCAAGCTCTGCGACAAGGTCTTCTTAGCAATGCGGATGTGATTGAGCTAGGTAATCTTATTTCTGGTGATGTTGTTGGGCGAACTGATGATAGTCAGATTACCGTGGCAGATTTGACAGGGGTTGCGGTGCAGGATATTCAAATTGCTAAGGCTATCTACTTGTAAGAAAGTTAAAAGCTACAAGAAAATTAGGGTGTATATGTTCCAGTAGGAAAAGGTGATGCAGCACTAGCGTTTGTGCTTTCACCATCAAGAGCATTGATACCACTAAATGTCCAATTAGCAAGGTGAAAGCTTGGATTTGTTCCCGTTGCAGATTTCCTGTAAGTCCAGCCATCTAAGTGTTCCCATGGTTCACCAGTTCCATTGGTGTTGATGTCTCCAAAAACATCGACAACAGTGCCGTTTTTAAAAAGCTCGATGGCATCATTCCCATTGATGTTCATAGCAATGCCGTGTGTGAATGTCGGTGCAAAACCAAAAAAGTCTGTGAATTGACTGCTTTCAGTTGCAATGTAAATGTAACTCCCTTTTGATGCTGAACCACTTAAGGTGAATTCTTGACCGTCGCTACCGCCACCATTGTTTGCAGAGCCAATGCCGTAAACACTTAAGTCAGGGATATCACTGGCTGCATATAGTTCTACCGCTTTTGGTCGCCCCCGAGGCAGAGGTCCATCGATAACACCTGTAATAAGTAATTCGATTTCTTTAGCGAGAACATCAATATAGAATGTTGTAGCTCCTGAACTACTGTAATTGATGACAAAGGTTTGCGGTATGGTTGCTTCACCGATAGATAGAGCTGAATCTCCACCATCGTCAAAATTAGTTTGCCCAGCTATCCAAGTGTCTGCTGTTGTGCTTAAAGGTAAGGTGCTCCCATTGTGGCTAGAACTTGTGACATTTGAGGTCAATGGAACATGCTGTCTATAGTCAAAGGCGTCAAAGGTTAAGCCAGCTTGATTAAGAAAACAAAAGTCGACAGTAATTGTTTTTGCAACGCTATCAAAGGTGGGGTTTGTTGCTGCTAAACCACAGCTTCCTGTATTGGTTGCACCCGCAGTGTAGGAAAATGCAAGTGCAGGGTTAACAACACTTGTTGTTAACTTGTTACTGGTTATGCTGTCAACACCTAGTAGAGCTAGCTCTTGACTCTTAAAATCAGCAGTGAATCCAATACGAACAATATTTTGTGGTGGTTTATTGTTGCTTGATGTTTTTGAGACAGGTAGCGTATTGATGTGGCAGGCTGTTAGTATGGTTGTGATTGTAAGACAAATGAACATATTGCGTATATTGCGCATGGGGTAGCGATGCTCCTTAAAATGTTAGCTCTACAGATGAGATAGGGTTTGATACATGGTTTTGTCAGTAAAGATGATTTAAGGTACGGTTGTCGAAAAACCAACTTGCATAGTGGTGGTTTCCCATTTGCCTTCATAGCGCAGCTGGGGAGTAATATAGGCTTTTTTGGTTTTTTGTGAGGTCTGTGGCTGTGAAGGTGTTTTTTGTTGTGTGGGTGACTCGGGACTCTTCTTAAGTATAGTAGGGTTTTTATCGGATTTCATTTACATTAAAATAACGCTTTTAATATAAATATTTACTTACAATAGATGTATAAAAAATCACAATACACCTCATATGATTTGTATGGTTGCTTAAGCGTGAGTGTTATTATGTGCTTTATATGAATCAAAACTTGCTCGAGCGCAGAACTAAGCTCTTAGGTACGAGCCCTCTTTTTTACGAAGACCCTGTTCACCTTGT
>CALGZD010000304.1 GCA_937934635.1 uncultured Deinococcales bacterium | reverse complement strand
AGATAGAGCAAGAAGAAGGGAAAGACTAATGGCTGCTTATATTATCGTTCATGTAGATGTTCACGATATGGAACAGTACAAAGCCTATATGCAATTAACACCCGATATTGTCAAAAGCTTCGGTGGAAAATTCATCGTTCGCAACGGTGATAAAGAAACGCTTGAAGGAAAAGAAGTCGAAAAACGTGTTGTAGTTCTTGAATTTCCTAACATGGAAGCAGGTCGAGCGTTTTATAACTCTGATGCCTATCAGGCTGCAAAAGCTGTTCGTGAAGGTGCAGCAGAAGGAACATTTTTGCTTATTGATGGTGCATAACTTTATAGTTTTTGCTCTAGAATATTCGTATGTTCATCACCTTGTTCACTAGAGGGTAATACATACTTTTCTTGATTCGCATGAACAAAGCTCTCTGCAAACAAATCTTCAAACAATTCGTTAACACGAAAAAAGTGATGGACCACAACAGGATCAAATTGCTTCATTGAGTTCATCAGAATGTACTGACTTGCACGTGTGTGCGATAGTCTACTTACTGTTGCTGTTCTTAAGGATATATATGTGCCTACTAAACTGACAATGCGTGCTGCCAGAGGTATGTCTTCACCACGAAGCCCTTGGGAAAAACCCATGCCGTTCCAGTGCTCGTGCTGGGCTCGAGCTATGTCCAAGCACATCCGCATAAAACTCTTAGACTCTAATTTCTTCTTAGCTTTGTGTGCTGCCTTTTCATACACGGCATAGGGAAGTGTGCTTTGTTTTTCAAATTCTGTATGGCTCTTAGGTGCATAATCACTCATTTCAAAATATAAGTCATCATTATTAACCCCAATGCCACTAATCCTGTGCAAAGCACTAGCAAAATACATATCATCAACAAATTGTTTTGTAATTTTATCAGTCAAGTTCTCAACATGTGACAGGCTATCAGCAAGCGCTGTACTAAAAATCTGTACTGCCAAAATATCTGAGCTAAGACCTTTCTCTGTAGCTTGTGAACCTGCAAGTTGCTTCTCTTTAAACTTTATTGATTCTCCAATATTGCGTAAAGCATATAAGTTCTTCAACACCATATTCTTGGTATAACCCTGTGCAAGCTTATTCGCTTTGACTTCATGCTCAAGAAAAACAATAAAAACTTGTACATCTTTGCTTGGATAACGCTTTGGCAACTCCTGAACATTAGTGTCACTAATAGTATTAGTAACTAGAGCCTTAGCAGATCGCTCTTCCTTAATTTGGAAAGTTTGTTGATTACTCATGTTCTCAGTTAGCTTAGTTCCTTGAATCTCTAGAGTCATTTGATTGTCGAATTGACTACTGGACTGATGGCTGGACTGATTATCTAGCCGTCCATCAATTACTACAATTGCTGTTTGGAAATTTGTCTCAAGATTCTGCCTGTTCCCTTTCTCCTTGTATACCTTATCTACCTTTACAGTTTGTTCACTTGCACCAAAATTCATACCTGAATCATGACGTGTCAAAACTGATAGGGCTTGTGTTGCCTTGACATTTTCAATATGAGGTGCTTTTTTACTAGCAGTATAAGACGTTTTTTTACTAGCATTCTTTTCCCAGTTCAACCTGCTTTTCAGCTTGTTTTTATTTTTTGAAGGTTTTACTTGAATACTTGATGAATTAAACTTTGCTAATACCCACAATAGTACTGATGTCGGTAAGAAACTCGCTAAACCAAAAAAGCTCACACCTAAAATCTGTACAGATACTTGTTGCAAAACGTTTAAGTTAGTACCTAATAACTCAGTGTTAGCAAACAGTCCAACAGCAACCGTTCCCCAAATCCCCGATATCATATATGTCGGCACAATATTCAGATCATCACTAATATTTTCCGCCTTCAACAATGCCCTCGTAAAAATCATAAACACCGCTGCACAAGCGCCTATCAACGATGCTATCCAAGTATCAACAGCAAAAGAAGATGCACTTATCGCAACTAAACCAGCAATAACACTATGTGTACACAAGCGAACATTTAAAGCTTTAAAACGAAATAATGAAACCAAGACGCCTATAACTAAAGCGCTATATGAGGCGTAAAGTGAATTTCTAACCGCATCAATCACTAAGGCACTTGCAAAAATATTGCTCAAATCATCTAAACTGGATACATGTAGCTTGGCGTCATACAAACTCGACATAGCTACAATAGCTGTCAATAACCCTATGCTGATAAGTAAGGTACTAAAAAAACTTGGTACCACTCTGTATCTTGGTTTAACAACGCGTTGGTCTCGAAAGCCAAACATGACCAAAGTCGCTAAAGCTATCCAACCAGCAACACTGTAAATAAAGGTTGCACCCGCTACATCTCTAAATCCCAACTCAAAAAGCCCACCTGTCGAAAACATTCCAAAGACATCGTGCTTTATAAAACGACCTAAAAAAGGATATAAAGCAATAGCTATAAACAGTGTTAAAAAGATATGAACACGTGAAGATAAGCGCCCATAAGACCCTGATGTGGCTATAAGTATTACTAATAGACAAAGACACGATTGGAATATGAGATAAGAAACTGGCAAAGTATTGCCTCGACTCATCCAGTTGTCTACACCGTACATCACCCAAACACCAAGCGATGAAAACGCAAAAAAACCGACTACTATAGTAATGATGGTTCTTTTTAAAGACGTATCTCTATTATTTTTAGCCAAAACTATCGACCTTTGCATCATCGCAAAACCCAGAAATAGTAAAAGCATTAGCAAATTTACTACAAAAAAGAAGCTATCTAACCCCATTATCCCGATCTCCAGCAAAAAAGCACATCTGTTATAGTAGTTACCTGTAATATAGTCCTAGTCGCAATATAGTCCTAGTCGTAATGTAGTACTAAGTCCTAATCACAAACTACTAAAATTGTAGGGTACATCCACAAAATGGATGCTAAAAATAGCATGTTTTTGAGCCATATTTTTAGATCTAGCAAAAAAATTGCCAAACCAACAAACAAGCCAACAAACAAGCCAACACAGTTGCTGCATTACTTATTCTTATTAGACTCTTTCACAAACTAACTGGAGACAGCATTCAAAATAAAAACGCACCCCAGACCTTTGTGAATGATTTACCTTAAAGATAAGAATCTGGTAGAAATCTTATTCCTATAATAAATATCGTTTCGATTTCTAATCCTCGACCTATTCTTTCTAATCGAAATTTAACCAAGCAAAGGCTTTTTATTCATGTCTTCATGTTGCGAGAAAGCGATTCTTAAGTACGTGTGCAACTATAACCAATATAAGGGTGCGTCCCGCTAAAGGTTGAACGTATATCTAAAGAAATAATCTGATATTCAACTCTATTAGGGACGCACCTTGGAAGTTTTTCAAAAAGGGAAGTTTTTCAAAAAGGGAAGTTTTTCAAAAAACGAAAAAACTTTTATTTGCGTTAACTCTCTTTCCAACCTTGGATGGGACGCACCCTCAATATAACCAATATAACCAATGCAATTTGTAGCACTTAACCATTAAATTGCTACATTGCAGTCAAATTGCCAGTTTTGAAACAAATATAATGTATATTAACAACAAGTAGGTGATGCAACTTATGTGTCATCCAAAAGAATGATGTAAATTTGACAAGAAAGGAATAAGCTAAGCGTATGAATTTTTTTAAATCACTTAATCAAAAAATGATGTTTGGTGTGGGTGGCGTTATATTAGGCATGCTCATTGCTTTGGCATTCGGTAGAGCGCTAACGTTACTTATAATTGTTCTGATTATTGCTGGTATTTTCGGATGGCCACTGTTAAAGAGCCGTCTTGGCGGTAACAAAGGACGTATCGAATAAGTCGCATTTAGTAACACTATTTGCCAACAATCTAAAACTAGTAAGAGGGTAGGTCTTCAGGACCTACCCTCTTTTTTGTAAAGGAATTGTATTAGTGCTTATCGCTTTTTAGCTTTATTCTTTACTATACGGGCTTTGTAGCAATCGTTGATCTACACGCACATCAAAACTAGCTTGTGGCGCACCACTACGATTACTACTTCGATTATTACTCTGTACATTAGGGGTAACTGTCACTGAAACCGCATTTGGTTGACTAGGACCACCTTCTGGATAAGGATATGCATTCGGATATGGCAATTGATTTTGAGGCAGAGGTGTAGCTGTAACAACTGTACCTGTTACCTGTGTATTTGCCACTGGTGCTGTATTTGGATAAGGATACTGATAATTGACTACAGGAGCCTGAGAAACTGTTACCGAAGGATTAGATGGTTGTTGTGTTGTCTGGTTAGGATCTACACCATTACCACCACACTCAGTTCGCCAAAAGTTTGCCTGCGTTGAGCAATACTCAGGGCGTTGTGGCGGTGTTTGCGTAACGCCAGAAAGATTATTTGGAACACCGTTACCACCACACTCTATTAGATAGCTATATCGACTATCTGTACAATACGCTGGGGTTGTGGGCTGGGTTGGTGTTTGACTCACTGTCACTACAGCAGTTGGTGTAGATGGCTGAATCCCATTACCACCACACTCTGTACGCCATAAATTTTGCTGTACTGAGCAGTATTCTGGACGAACCACAGTTGGGGTAACAGGAAGCGGTTGTATACCGTTGCCACCACACTCTACACGCCAAAGATTGTCTGCTGATGAACAATAGCTAGGCGGAGAATTGACAATCGTAATTGGCTGAATTTGTTGTAGAGGCTGTTGTGAGCTTGGAACCGAAATAACAGTCACTGGTTGAGGTTGTTGCGGATTATTAAACCCTGCTGAACCAATTGGTTGTTGTGTTACAACTGTGCTAAAGACAGTCACAGGGGTAGGTGACGGTGACACTGGTTGATTGACTTGTAGCGGAACAAAGGTGTTTGCAACAGTATTGATATGTATCTCTGCACCACCTGTACCTTGCTGAATGCTTGAAATATGAATCTGTCCACCTGTTGGGTTATTCACTGAATTATTTTGGTCACTCGGCGAAGCAAAATCAACAGGAAGCACACTTGAAGAAATCGGGTTCTGCCCAGGCTGTACAACTATTTGCGATGGCGTGTAGTTCACTTGTGCAGATGTAGTACTTGCAGGAGCTGCTGGTCCGACGGGTCCTGCTGGTCCTGACGGTCCCACTGGCCCTGCTGGTCCTGACGGTCCCGCTTGTCCTTGTGGTCCTTGTGGTCCTGAAGCAGTTGAAGCTGGTCCTGCTGGACCTTGCGGACCTGCTGGTCCCTGTGGTCCTGTTGCTCCCTGCGGACCTTGTGTGGCTGGTCCTGCTGGTCCCTGTGGACCTTGTAGACCTTGTGGTCCTTGTGGACCCTGTGTAGCTGGACCTGGCGAACCAGGCGAACCTGGCGAACCAGACGCACCTGCTGGACCCGCTGGTCCTTGTGGTCCTACTGGCCCTGCTGGTCCTTGTGGACCTAGCGGACCCGCTGGTCCCTGTGGACCTTGAACACCTTGTGGACCTGACGTACCAGCAATACCAGCTTGTGCAACAATTTGACGCTCGAGCACTCCCAAGCGACCCTGCATAGCTGCAAGCTGTTCTCTCAACGCCATAACTTCTTCATTATTTCCTTGATTATTGATCGAGGCTCTTAAGTCATCAATTTCGTCTCGCATATCGTAGTAGTCAGTTGCTAAATCTACGAGGGCATCATCAAGCTCTTTTAGATCTTGATAAACGATGCGTAAATCATTTTGATACTTAGTTAATAAACGTGCGATAACAATCGCTGACTCGTACCTTGTTAGGTTTGCATAACCATCAAAAGTTCCATCCGTACGACCAACAATAATCCCTGCATTTACAGCAATATTAATTGCTTCATTTGCATAAAAATTAGCTGGAACATCATCAAAGACAGTTGGCGCTTTATTTAGCGCAGAAACCTGTGCATATGACACTGTAGCCATAAATATTAATAAAATAAGCGTTAACGCTCTCCTGAGTTTCATCTTGCCAATCCCTTCTACATTGTATTTCATACCATTTTGCAAAATAGTGTTGAGTCAAATATGCCTCAATTAAGTCTTAAAGCGATCACACCCTAAATCAAAAATGAAGAATCTAACACAATTAAATCTCTAACCTAGTTCAATCTCTAACCTAGTTAAACCCCTAAAGCGTTAAACCTCTAATTTAAACCAAGCATCATCTCTTGAACTTTCATACTAAATCCACTCAATTGCTCACTTTAAAGCCATACTATTTAAAGTCATACTACCAATTTTCATAAAATCCCAACCTTGAAACGAAATATGACTGAGCACCTAAAAGCTCAAGTATAGATATTATATTTAGGATGTTTTCGGACTCGGTATCACAATTTCAAAAAGCATTTCTATTCAATATGCCCATCTCCCTACAGATCCCTAAACGTTTTCAAGACTACAATCTCTTAAGACCATAATCTCTCAAGACTACAATCTTTCAAGACCATAATTTATTCAGTATCTTGATTTGAATCAACCCTATTTGTATCAACCCCATATATATACAATCTATACACAATATCAAGACCCTAATACCGTTCTAAGCTTACATCAATTATCTTTATCAAACTAACAAGCAAATAACTATCTGAATTCCTAGTTTAGTATCTTTATATGTGATGTTCCATTAATTCTTTCACGCTAATCATGCAGTTTAACC
>CALGZD010000303.1 GCA_937934635.1 uncultured Deinococcales bacterium | reverse complement strand
CGTAGCTAGATCTGAAGGCATCCTAGAATGTTGCCTAGAATGTTGCTTGCATATTGACAGCTTGGTAAGACGCAAAAAGGTATCAAAAGGTAATCCGAGAATGAAGAAATGTTAATATATTTCGGAAGAACTGTATTCTCAGTATAATCACTTGCCACACTAATTTGCCTTACTATGTAAGTAAAAACTAGGCAAATAGATAATTAAAGCAGTGTTGTATCTTGAGAAAATTTGAAAGTTCATAGTTAAAGAAGGGAATTTTGAGACTTATGAATCAAGTCCTATCTCGTTTAGCCAGTGCATTTATACTGATAGCTATCACTGCTTTTCTAAGCTTTGGTAACGCTCAAGAGCAAGCCTGGATTCCTTACCAAATTGGTGAGGATTTTCCAAGAAATTCTATTATAGGTGGTCAAGAAAATAATCAACCTCAATTGATTTGTCGTGTTGAGTATCGTAGCGGTACATATCCTGGAAGAGTGTACCTTAGACCATTTTTGCCACCAACATGTAACATTGGCTATGGTCCAAACGAATATTTCACCCCTAATTTTGAACTTCTCGTAGGTGGAAATGTAGCTTGGGCAGGTCTTGCAGAACAGCGTGAGGGAGCTCTTGTCGGAGGCATAACACCACAAGGCGAACAAATTGCTGTATGTCGTAGTGAACACCAAGGTGGTATTCATGTTGGTCATCTAAACCCAAGCACTGGTTGTGTAATTGGCTATGGAAATCGCTCTGTTGTACTGAGAGAATTTGAAATCCTTTACCGCAATACACCTGTTGTTCAAGAAACCCAACAAGAAACACAACAAGAAACTCAGCAAGACAACCAGCAACAAGTTACTGTTGAAACAACAACTACAACAACACCTATTGAACAATCTACACAAACAACTGAACAATCAAATGGTCTAACAGGTCAACTAATTGCACCAGTAGAGCCAGCTCAAGAAGAGGTTGCTGCACCAATTGCTCCACAAAGCATCTTAATCACACCAATGACCAATGTGCTGAGCTGCGAACAAACTGTTGCGCTACGTCCAGACACCTATGTGAGTCTAAAAGCTGGTAATGACTACAATAGTAGAATTGAAGCAATGAACCAGTGGTTGAACTGCTCGAGCGCACTCAACAGCTCCAAACTAGAAGCGCTTGGTGATAAAGGTACTCAGCTTGCTAGTGTACGTTCTGCCATGCTTGACTTAGTCAATGCACAAAGACTACTCAGCGACCTCAAAAATGGCGATGCGACTATTGCCGCTGAGTTATACAACCAGCAAAAAATTGATATTGAGCAAACAATTACTGATTTGGCTGATATGATTGATATTGGTCAAGACGCTTTTGAAGCTGAGCCACTAGCCGCACTCATTGGCAAAGCAAAAGGCTCAATCATTGATGATGTGAGCGCACTACAGCAAGTAGACGCTAACCTACTTGCAAACAATCTTGGTCAAGGTGGTGACTTCGTAGCTAGCTGGAATGATGCTAGAAACCTTTACATCGAGTCTCTGAACACACTTAACCAAACAAACATCGAGAATTTCCCTGACTCACTCCTTGAGTATGAGGTTATGGACTTAACTGCAGAGTTAACTGATAACTGGATTGCTTCTTTAGCATTTTCGCAATAAGCTACGACGGTTCAATACTTATGGATAGGATGCATTTTCATGCATCCTATTTTTTATTGCAGATTTTTTAAGTGGTCTCGTACAGCATATCCAACACTGTCAACATACTCCCAAAACCAATCGGCTGAGCTTGCATAGGATTAGCCATGATTTTCAAAATACTGCTTGTATAGTCTTCAAACTCTTGATTACTATTTTGCCTAGATAGTTTTAAAAGCAATTCTGCAACCGCAGCATTCGCACCTGGCGTGGCATCGTCAAAATAAGCTTTGGGGCGAAAGATAAGCTTTTCAGCACCATGTGGTGTTGTGTAAAAATCGCCAAAGCGTTCATCTAAAAATTGCTCAAGTATGCTTTCAGCTAAACCCTGAGCAAAATCCAACCACTGCTTGTCTTCCGTTACTTTATACAGCGAAAGCATACCTAGTGCAGTGTACACATAGTCTTCCAAAAGTCCATTGATTTTGCTCACACCATCATTGTGGCTGTGGAGCAAGCGACCATCTTTGTAAAAGGTATTACGGATAAATTCAGCATTGCCAGTAGCTAGCTTCAGATAGTCTTGATTATCTAGAATTCTAGCTGCGTCCGCTAAGCCTGTCAGCATAAGTCCGTTCCAAGAGCAGAGAATTTTCTTGTCTACACGGGGGGCAGGACGGTTGGCTCGAGCCTCCCCCAACACCCTCTTAACCCCAGCTATTTTCTCCTCTAGCTCCTCAAGACTAATCCCAAACTGCTCCGCAACAACTTCAGGCGCTTGCTTAACATTCAAAATATTATGTTCTTTATAGTTCCCAGCTTCACTAATGTCAAAATAAGCCTTAGCTAAGGTTGCATCTTCCCCAAGGTTTGCATCTCTAAGTAGGACATCAACTTCAGCTTCTTGCCACAGGTAATACTTACCTTCAACACCTTTACTCAGCAAAGAACCAACTTCAGCTTCTTGCCATACATAAGGCGATGTTTCATCGCTATTGTTATCACTTGCACTTTCAAAATACGCATCCAGAGAGCTATAAAAGCCGCCTTCAGGGCTAAGCATGTCTCGTTCTAACCAAGCGATGGTTTCTTCAACAATGTTCTTGTATAAAGGCTTGTCTGTTAATGCATAAGCTTCAGCATAGCGACTCACCAATTGAGCATTATCAGAAAGGATTTTTTCAAACTGAGGTACAAGCCATTTTTCATCTATACTATGGCGAGAAAAGCCACCACCAATCTGGTCATAGATGCCACCTTGTGCCATACGGTCTAGCGTGTGATATGCCATTTCTTTAACATCTGGATCATCACCTTGACTATCTCCTTGACTATCTCCCTGACTATCTCTACGTAGTAAAAACTTTAAGCTACCATGTGGCAGAAGCTTAGGTGTACGACCAAAACCACCATGCACACTATCGTAAACCTCTTTTAGACCCGCATGTGCTTTTACTAAGATAGCCTCACTAATATCAGTAGCTCTTTTGCCTCGCTCTTCAGCATTTTGAAGATGTTTGGTGATGTTCTCAGCTTCCCTATCAACATCTCGGCGTCTTGTCTGCCACATCTTCGCTTGCGTTCCTAAGATACGCTGAAAGCTTGCACGACCATAGTCATTCCGAATAGGAAAGTAGTTACCTGCAAAAAACGGTTTGGCATCTGGCGTCATCACAATCGTAATCGGCCAAGCACCCTGACCTGTTAAAGCTTGCTG
>CALGZD010000302.1 GCA_937934635.1 uncultured Deinococcales bacterium | reverse complement strand
TTGTAAAGAATTCATGGGCTATGGAATTTTCTTTCTTATATATTTTTAGACCTGTTTACATACTTCTTTTGTTATACAAAGTAAGCATTATCTAAACTATATAGAATCGTTAGTATTTGTTGGCTATATGTAAATTTGAATAGCTTAAGCAGATATTCATCGGATGTTTAAGATTTAAAGGCATAAGTCGCACTTGGGTGCAATCTCAAGAAGCTGCTTGATTTATACCAATTCTGTTTATATCCCTAGTTTAGGCTGATTAGTTTAGTCTGATGTCATTTTTATGGAGATATCTAGGTAACACACGGAATGTGGTTGAGCAAATGATAGCTCTAGCTCATTTGTTGATTACATATATTTTCGGACACGGTATAAGAAAAAAAAGAACACCTTTTAGTGCAACTATTGACCTACTTGAATATTCAAGTGGGTTTTTTTATTAGCTGTTTTTGACTTCTAGCTGTTGCTGACTTCAAAGTCCTCTGCAAGTGCCATGAAGGTTTCAAATGTTGTCACGAGTTCCATAAATTTTAGGATGGTGTTTTGGATATAGCGTGGGCTCGAGCCTTCTACTAAGATGTCACTTTCCAAAATAGGGTCACCTTCATGGTCAAGGTAAGCTTTGACAAAGCGAAACTTGCGGTTAAAGGCATTGATGGCTTTGTCACCAAGCTTTTTTGAGTTACCCCATGCAGAACGGAACTTTAGGCTGTTCGCTTCGCCTTTAGTTTCTGAGTTTTGACCATACAAAATGATGAGCATATTGGTGCTCTCATCAAGCTTAACCACACACAGGTCTGATTTTGGAAAATCATAGCTATAACCAATGCCATTCAGAAGTGATGACAAAATTTCATGGTTAACAATCTCAAGAGCAGCATCAGATGTTTGTGCGTTGCCATTTTTTGTATGGGTAGTTTTAAAACTACTCGAATCTTGCATAACACTTGACTATACAACTTGTTTCATGACAAAAATATTGGTTTATTCTTCTTTGATTTTTCATGATTGGACGCTTCACCCAAAGAGTGTGCTTAAAGCTAGTAGATTAATGGCGTTATTACGTGTTTGAAAGCTTTAGCAATGACTGGCAATGATTGGCAATGATTGGCAATGATTGGCAATGGTTGGCAATGATGATTAGTAATGAAGAGGGTAATGATGCTTAAACCAGTGATGCTTAAATTGATGCTTAACCAATTGCTGTAACTTGAAAAGCAAGACTAACAAGCTCAAAAGCAACATATTGTCTAACATAAAGGTTAAATCATACCCTGTTTTCTTTTATGGTGATTGTTAGACTATCTGTTAGAGCATGTGATTCTAGGGTCGAAACATGACCTGAGACATGGTTAATAATTGAAGATATCCAACTTTAGATGGATTTTATTTAGGCTAATTCAATCTATAGTTGTTAAATTGATGGTTTTTGTGCTGCTTTCTAGTGTGGTTTCTAGTGTGTTTTCTAATGCAAAAGCGGGCAAAGGAACTGCAAAAATGATGATTTAGTGATGTTTTTGTGTGATTCAGGATACAGTTTTGAGATATATTAAGATTACATTACTAAGTTTTTTAAGAGAATCTTTAGTTTTTCTATAAGTGACTATATAAGTAAACCGAGGTATTTAATGGCTTTAGAACGATGGTTTAGACGTAAACGTGCCACCAGATCCGATGACGATAGCGGGCCAGCAGGCTTGTGGTTGAAATGTGATGGCTGTGGCAAACAAATTTACCGTAAAGATTTAATTTCCCATTATCATCTATGTCCAGAGTGTGGACATCACTATAGAATGCCAGCACTTGACCGTGTCAATTTTCTTGCTGACGAAGGGTCGTTTGTTCAGTGGTCAGGTGAAATTCAAGCACAAGACCCACTTTCATTCGTTGATACCGAGAGTTATCCATCTCGCTTAAAGCGTTCTCAAGAAAAGCAGAAGCGTCCAGATGCCATCATTACTGGTGCAGCTAGACTTGGTGGCGAGCCTGTTGCGCTTGCGGTTATGGATTTCCAATTTGCAGGTGGATCGATGGGTTCAGTTGTGGGAGAAGAAATTACCAGAGCGGCTGAGCAGGCTGCTGAAGAAGATCGTAGCTTTATCACGGTGACTGCCTCAGGGGGTGCCCGAATGCAAGAAGGTGCGATATCTCTTATGCAGATGGCAAAAACAATTTTGGCTTTAGAAAATCTTTCCAAGAAGCGTTTACCCTTTATAAGCGTGTTGACTGACCCGACAACAGGAGGGGTTACTGCAAGCTTTTCGACTTTAGGTGATATTATTGTTGCTGAGCCAAATGCGCTGATTGGTTTCGCTGGGCAGCGTGTTATTAAACAGACAATCAAACAAGATTTGCCTGAAGGTTTCCAACGTGCAGAATTTTTGCTCGAAAAGGGAATGCTTGATGATGTTATTCCTCGTGATAGATTGAAGTCACGCTTAGTTCAGTTCGTGAGATTACTCAGAAATAAGGAGCTTGTCCATGCCCCTGCCCTTTGAACAACCCATTGATGATTTACAAGCAAAAATTGATGATATGCGTCAATTTGCTGAAGAGCAAAATATTGATATTTCTCAAGAAGTAAGTGTTCTTGAGGAGCGTTTGGTTAAATTAAAGCAAGAAACCTTTGAAAACATCACGCGTTGGCAGCGTGTTCAGGTTGCGAGAGCCGCAGGTAGACCTACAGCACTGGATTATATCCAGTTCATGATGCCTAACTTTAGTGAATTACATGGTGATAGAGTCTTGGGTGATGACCCAGCGATTATTGCTGGCATGGGGCGATTTGCAGGACGCACCGTAGTAGTTATTGCCCAGCAAAAAGGGCGAGATACTAAAGAGAATATCCATCGTAACTTTGGCATGGCACATCCGAGTGGCTACCGCAAAGCGATGCGTATGTTTGATCTAGCAGACAAGTTTAGTCTGCCTGTGATTACTTTGATTGATACTTCTGGTGCATATCCAGGTATTAAGGCTGAAGAGCAAGGTCAGGCATGGGTGATTGCTGAGAGTATTCGCCGTATGGGTGAACTGAAAGTACCTGTTATCAGTGTGGTCATTGGTGAAGGTGGTTCAGGCGGTGCTTTGGCGATTGGCATTGCCAACCGAGTTTTGATTTTGGAAAATGCCATTTATTCAGTGATTAGCCCTGAGTCTTGCGCTGCTATTTTGTGGCGAGATGCTGCAGAGGCGGAGAAGGCTGCGGAAGCGTTAAAGCTAACGGCTAAAGACTTGCTTGAATTTAAGGTTGTTGATGATATTGTTGGAGAACCTGCAGGTGGGGCACACAGAGATCCAAAAGAGATGATTCGCAGGCTCGAGCACACCTTAGAGCAAGAACTAAATACTTTGAGCACCTTAGGCTCCGAAGAACTCCTACAACAAAGACAAACCCGTTTTAGAAATATTGGCTATTTTGAAGATGCAATTCAAGATATGGTTCAAGAAGCTACAGAAGAAAATGACCTCAAAGCAAATGATGCTGACGGAATCGCTGAAGTTACGAATAGCAGTAAAGATAATTCAGGAGCTAAGGCCGCTAGTTAAGTTAATCAACAAGCGTAAATCCAAAGCCATCTGTTAGCAGGTGGCTTTATTTTTTTGCAGTCTTGACTGATGGCAGCAAATAGTCTGTTAAGATGTAATCCATTGGAGTTTAGACTTCAAATCAAATATATCTTGGGATTGGTATTTCTTAAGGGAAAATCCCAGAAACACCGTCGCAGACGCTCTAAATCAGTATTTCAACTCACCACATAAGCATACCCACTAGCAATCTATACTTCCTTTTTAGGTAGGTTGTCTCCCTAATTTCATGCTGATAACCTAACGAAAATATATCTCGAAACAACCTTCTATTCATCATTACTTCTATACTCTCATATTGCAAGCCTTAGGCTGAGCAAGCCCTATAAATGAACACTTTTAAGTACTGTTTGACGATTTTTGCTTTCTGATTTTTAATCGAGTGTGGATGCTAGACATGTTGAGTGAAGTCTAAACTCAAGGTCGCAGGGTTCGTTCATTGTCACAGCTGTCAGTGAAAACTCTGGACTTTCAGTCCAGAAACTTTAGTATATGGTTTTTCTGTCTTTAAGGTTTTAAAGCCAGTTGATTACGTAGCTTTAAGTTGGATGTTTTACGTTGCACGAATTTATTCGTGCGTAAAACAACCTCTACGGCTGATGTGAAATAAAATAGCTCAAAAAGCCTGATAAAATAAGGGAGCAACCCAAAGACGAATAAGGAGAAGCTCCCATGACTAGTATAAAGGAAAGCGTAGACATCGAAACATTGGCAACCACCATTTATGTATTGGTAGATGATTGGTTCAAAGCGAATAAGTGTGTAAGAGTTGGACGAAAGCCAGAATTTAGTGATAGTGAAGTTGTAACGTTGGTGTTGTTAATGGATTATGTACCCTTTCCTAGTGAACGACAATTCTTGTGCTATATACGTGCAAACCATCTAAAACTGTTTCCACGATTGTTAGACCAAAGCCAGTTCAATGTACGTGCTAGAGGGTTGCGAGGTCGTGTCGAAGAATTGAGAAAGCATTGGCAAAGCTCGATTGTAAGGGAATTACAGAAATACTTACTCCTTGATACAAAACCAGTTCCTGTCGTAAGTTATAAACGTAATAAAGACAATAGTGACTTCTTAGGAAGTGCTAATTATGGCTACTGTGCTAGTAAGGCCATGAAGTACTACGGTTACAAATTAGTGCTTCTCAGTACACTTGAAGGTATACCTATAGTCTATGACTTAGTGCCTGCTAATACAGATGAGAGAATCGCAGCCGAAGAAATACTAGAGCATGCTAGGGGTACTGAAGTCATTACAGATAAAGGCTTTATTGGTGATGCATGGCAGCAAGATATGGAACAGGATTTTGGTGTAAAAGTGCTTTGTCCTAAACGTGTTAATCAAAAGGAACAGAATCCTCTAGGCTTTGATAGTCTTATTGGAAGCTGTCGTCAACGTGTTGAAGGCGTATTTAATGAACTACAAAACGTGGGTAGAAATCTTGAAAAGCTGATGGCTAAAACCGTTATAGGGCTAGCTTCTAGGGTTGTTGCCTTGATTACAAGCCATATTTTAAAAATCTTTCTTCGCAAATTTTACAATATTGATATTCAAACGTTTTCTACCATTGAAACCTAAGTCTATTTCACATCAGCCGTATATACATATAATGAACAAGGAGATTGGATAGAAGTTTACAGAAGTAGCTTTGATGGAAGTTTTAGTAAACTTAACTACGAATATGACGATCAGGGAAATCAGACAAAGATATATCGGTATAGCAACGATGATTTAGTAAACTACGATTTGTTTGAGTTTGACGAACAAGGTAAGCAAACTCAAATGACTAGATACAACGCTAATGGTGATTTGCTAGAAGCATTTAAAAGTAAATATGATGCTTTAAGCAATCGTATCGAAAGTCAGTGGTTTGATTCCCAGAACGAAAAAATAGCCACAACCAAGTTTAAACATGATTCAGAAGGCAATATCATTGAAGAGATGATGTCTGGACGAGATGACGTAGTATTTCAACATAAAACTTTCAGCTATAACGAAAATGGTGAGTGGCTTGAAATCTTAACTTACTCTGATGAAGCTTTAGTTGATCGAGTGGTGTTTAATTATGACGAACAAGGTAAGAGGCTTGACTCAATAAGGTACAATGCCAGTAATGAGATTCTTGGGATACATGGTTGTAAGTATGAATATGATGTTCACTTAAACTGGACACGTCAAGAATGTGTTACTTATTCTAATGATTCTGGTGAGTGGAAACCAAACTATGACCTTGGAACGTTAGAACTTACAACACGCATTATTGGATACCATAATACTAATAACTAGAAGCTAGCTCAAAACTCAAAATCCTATCAAAAGTTTACTATATCGCTTTCTGTTTTAAGTGTCTTTTATGAAAAGGTAAACTTCGTTGATTTTTTGTTTAAAGAAACCACGGGCAGGGGCCACGCCACGCATTGTGTTTAGGACTGTGTTGTAGTCAGTGGCGTGGCTTCCTCTAAATGGCGTCCAAAACATCATGCTTTTAACACTGCTGTATCGT
>CALGZD010000301.1 GCA_937934635.1 uncultured Deinococcales bacterium | reverse complement strand
TGAAGGTCTTACGAGCTAAGTTATCGTTTTGGAATCGGTCACAAAGTTGGAGATAAACCCTAGATGCAAGAGAGTAAGAGATACCAGTACGAGCATACTTGAGCAACACAACATCTTTAAAAGAATGTAATACCTCTACAGGCACGACCTCAGAAACTGTCTCTACTTCAGGCATCTTATAGTTGCGGATACCATAGAAACGACCCACACTTTCAAATCCTTCAGGAACTACCTTTTGATAAGCCTTAGTAGTGTACTTGAGAGCATAACCGAAGTTATCATTACGGTATTCTTCAAACTTTAGACCATGAATTGAAAATCTTTCTTTAGCAAATGAGTCTGGATACCCTATCAGCTTGACCCACGAGTCACGAAGCTTAGCTACTAACTCATGCCCCTCTTGAAATCCATGTTTTTTCGCATCCCACACCATGACATGAAAATGTGGAGCACCCTTAGCTTGAAACTCCATGAACCAAAGCAGTGATATTGTTTCACCACCAAAGTGTTTTCGAGTATAACGATTCATCGTTTTGACCCAATTATCAAACTTTTCTTTGAGTTCCAGACCTGTAAACTTTTTCCAATAATCTCTACTACCAACAGAATCACGACCTGGCATAGTTAGTGTAATCATGAACTCAGGTTTCACGCCTAAAGCCTCTAAATCCTTACACTTAGCAGCCAACCCACGATACGCCTTAGTAGAGTAACTTTTAATTTTGCCCCTTTTTACTGGATTATAGCGACTTTCACCCTCATACTTAGCCCTAACAGAATCGCTCATTTCATCCTCAAACCTGACATTAACAGTGCTAGGTGTTTTTTCTAACTGTAAGTAAATTTGGGAATCATCAAAATATGGATCAGCTAAAGGAATCTCAGTAGGAATTGAAGGAACAGAGGAAACTTGAGCAAGATAAGCATTTACAGCCTTTTCAGATAAATTGGAGCGCAAATAGAGAGAACTAGGTACAGTTAAATCATAATCACCAGTGCTTTCATTGAAGTATCTAGAGTGAGAATGTGACCAAGTTTTTTTACCGCTTTCACTTTCTTTCTCAACAGTAACTTTCCCGCCAAATAAGTCATGAACTAAAGCTATTTTGCTGAAAATAGAATCGCCTGTTTTTGCGTCTGTGACAGTATCCAACATGAGTGCGGAGGAATATGTAACATTAGTCAAGGTAGCTGGACTCCCTTTGACGTTGGCAGAATGTGACCTATTTTGGGACTCAATCACACCCCCCCTACTCCCACGAGAGGGGGAATAGGGGGGAGATGGAAGGTTAGTCAGTGGGTATGAGGTCCTATGAGAGAACCCAACCGCCTGACGTTGCTTTATTGGCTTGTCGAAAAAATTGTTATCAAGACTTGGTTTTGGTCTAAGTCTTTGTTGACGCTCTAGCCTAAAAAGGTCTTTTTCAGGGCAAACATGACCATAATGCTTGAGATATGCCTGTTTCTGACTCTCTGGCATATAAGAGAAATCCCATTCGCTAGACGTTGTTAGAGAACGGACAATAAGAGGGAGTAACACCGTATTTTCATTTGGTACGAAGCCAGAGAAACACGTGCTCCCATCGACAATCTGAGGTTTTTTAAAGTAGGTCTTACCGTCTAAAGTAAGCGTGTTTTTAGAATCACTATCAGGCTCAACGTGTCTTGTATTCGACTCTGGTAAATCGCCAAACGATGATGTGACACCACTATCTAAATTAGGTGACGTTTTTTTCTTAGTAATTTTTAGACTGTCATGGACAAAGGTCTTAGCTGCAACTACTAGATTATCTAGGTTATGTGAGCCATTATCACGATTTTGTGAAAGGTCACATTTATTTTGTAAGTGGGTGTTGTTATACTGAGTCATACATATTTTCTTTCTTGGTATGAGGGAATGTATTAGCCTAGTAAGGTGTTAGCGCACCCCTAGGCATTTTTTATTGTGACCAGCCTATCATGAACAACAACAGGCTAATGTAAGAAGTCTTAATTAATCTTTCAAGCTACGACTCAACACGCACACAACTAGAAGGTTAAAACCAATCGCTATCCGCTAGGCAAGAAAGAAAACATTAGTGTTTAATTATTTGGTCTTACTTGTTTTCCACGCTGATGTTTTATGTTTTCTTTCAGTCCAAGAGCGTGTCTTATGCTTGCACGTGTAAAGGTACGCTACGCTTTCTTGTTCGTTCGCTAGGTGGCTCACTCACAGACCTTGACACCCTACACACTACCTCTACTTTAAGTTGTTTTCGATTTGCAAGTCACGCAGTGCAATGAGTTGATTGCATTTTGATTTCACACTACAAGAGACTTTAATGTGGTCTGTAGTTTTTCTCATAAAATCAGGTATCTATAAATAATAGAGTTTTATTATATTGACATAATCAAGACAATTTACATTATCAAGGTTATTGATAACATCAAGGTTATTGATAACATCAAGATAATTGATTAAATCAAGACTATTGATAGCATCAAGTTAATTAGTTAAACCACGATGATAATTAGAAGGACGGTAATTCATGCACTTGCCGACCTCAACCCATTTATATGTGACTAGCCACGACTCCCAAGTGAGGTCATCTGGAAGAAATCTTTCTTGTACCAAATCATCGAGCGCAGACAGCAGCAGCCCCCTATCACCACGCCACACAGCACACAGCCTTATCGCCTCATCGAACCACTCACGCACATCTTGCCCCCAATACATATGCTTAAAGGTCTTACGAGCTAGATTATCGTTTTGGAATCGGTCACAAAGTTGTAAATAGACCCTAGATGCAAGAGCGTAAGAGATACCAGTCCGAGCATATTTGAGCAACACCACATCTTTAAAAGAATGTAACACTTCCACTGGCACAACCTCAGAAACTGTCTCTACTTCAGGCATCTTATAGTTACGGATACCATAGAAACGACCCACACTTTCAAATCCTTCAGGAACTACCTTTTGATAAGCCTTAGTAGTGTACTTGAGAGCATAACCGAAGTTATCATTACGGTATTCTTCAAACTTTAG
>CALGZD010000300.1 GCA_937934635.1 uncultured Deinococcales bacterium | reverse complement strand
TTGCTAGCCTGCACGGACCGAATTGTCGAAGTCGACATGGATTTCCGCCAAGGCGATTGGCGCAGACGTTATATGCCAGATGCGATTCAAAGTATATATTTGGTAGGGAAGACTGCGTTACTCGTGGGCTATGGAGCGATTGCCAAAAGCTTAGAACCGATGCTTCAAGCATTAGGTATGACAGTGAAAAGCTTAAGAAGCAAAGCAGATGAAAAGAGCTATGGTGTAGCAGATTTGAATATAGCTTTGACAGAAGCAGATGTCGTTATTTGCTCCTTGCCTGAAACACCTGCAACAACAGCTTTGTTTGACGAAGTAGCATTTCAAGCTATGAAAAATGATGTAGTGTTTGTCAATGTTGGACGCGCTGCAGTAACAGAAGAAGAGGCATTTTACAACGTTCTCAAAAGTGGAAAAATCAGTGCAGGGCTAGATGTCTGGTGGAACTATCCAAAAAGCAAAGAAGAAAGAATAGCAACTTTTCCAGCAAATCTACCCTTTCATGAACTCAACAATGTTGTCATGAGCCCTCACAGAAGCGACTCTATGGGTGTGCAAGATAAACTTAGATTTGATGATGTGTTAATCACGATAGAACATCTTGTAAATGGAAATATGCGAAATCAAGTCAATCTTGAAAAAGGTTACTAATTCGAAAAAAATACATCTGTAAATAAGTTGATGATTCACATGTGGGGCTTAATTCAAAATAAAGCCCTTCCACGATTTGCTAGCCCTAGTCAGTAAATCGGCGAGGCGGATGCCTGTGGAACTCACACAGGGCGAGTAAGAAAACAAACCCGTTTAGTAAAGCTAGTATTGTATAATAAAACAATATATTTCTAATTTATATAGAATTATAGCCCCCTTATTAAGGGGGCGGCGAGCAAAGCGAGCGGGGGATTAGACGAAAAAATTACCCAACTTAAAACTAGCAAGAATATTAGGAGTTTCAAAGCAAATACTGTACCAGTTCTTAATTAGGAGGTATTTTTAAGTGACACCGAGCAAAGCGAGCGGGGGATTAGACGAGAAATCACCCAAACAAAAATAAGTTCATGCTGTAGCCCTTAGCCCCTTCCTTTGAAAAAGGAAGGCGGGGGATGGATTTCGCCTTTTCAAAAGAAAAAGCTCAAGGCAAACACACCTTGAGCTTAAAATTTCATAACTTATTTATAAGCTAGTGACCAAACGTCTTAGGAATCATCATCCATAATCTGTCTAAATCGCTCACGAATTTCAGTTGCTCTAGAAATCTCACCACGCTTCTCCCAAACACTCGCTAAACCTTCCCAAGCAGTTTCACTGTATTGCTCATGCTCGGTCATAGCACGGTAATAACGGGTTGCTTCTTCCAAGTTGCCAGCTTCTTCAGCTTTTTCAGCACTCGCTAGCAAGAGCGTCAGGTGCTCAGCATGTAAATTCAACCTAATGTTTTCAATCCACTCAGAATCAAAACCAGCAAGGAAGTTACCAGCGTAAAGTTTTGCTGCTGCTGTATAATCTTTTAAATCGCCAGTTTCACGAGCTTTAGTACTTGCCTGACGGTACATTTCAACATCGTAGTTAATCTCAAATTTACTGTGTAGGTAATACCTTCTATTTGCAGATTCAACAATTTCTCCACCCATAACCTTGCGTAAACGGTATAAAGTAGTGTGGAAACTGCTACTTGCTTTTGACTCGGTTTTACCAGGCCAGAGTGCTTCTGCAACCTCAAATGTGCTGACGCCACTGCGGTGCTCTAGTAAGTAAAAGAGCAACTCTAAGGCTTTCAAAGAGTCCCAATCTAAGCGCTGAGAATCTTTTTCAACAAGTGGATGTCCTAAACCAGTTACACGCACTGTACTTTCAGACGGCTTGCGTAACTCCTGTACACGCTGTAAACGCATAGAAACAGCCTGAACAAGTTCGTCTTTCTCAAAAGGCTTTGTGACGTAATCATCTGCACCAAGAGACATGCCATAGCGAATATGCTTACGTTCACCTAAAGCCGTCAAAAATAAGAAGGGAACACCACGCAACTCTTGAATTTCACGAACTTTTTCAAAAAAGCTAAAACCATCAAGTGCTGGCATAGACACATCTGCAACAATCGCATCAGGTCTTAAGCCTTCACCAAGGTCTTCAAGTGCATCCCATGCATTATCAAAGGTAAGAACGTCGTAGTTAGCTGATTGTAAACTAAGCTCTACAAGTTTTAAGATACTTGGTTCATCATCAACTGCTAGTACTAAAGTTGGATTCATTGTAGTCATGATTTTACCTTAATAAACTGGGGATTCGTCAATAATATTGGACGAAAAAGAAGACGATTGGGTAATGGCATAGATAAACTGCTTATCTAGCTTCTTATTAAACAGATGCTTTTCTTTAGATAATCTATAAGTTACAACATCATCATGGTCTGAAAACTTCTTCTTAAATTCATTCATACATACACCCTAGACACAACTCTCTTCTACGTAACTACCTTCTCTTTAAGTTTTACGTAATTGCAATTAATGTATATTTTACATTTTCATTACTTGCCTTTAAATGCATTTCATCACAAGAAGTTTGTAAGAAAATGTACACTCGGTTAAATTTTTTAATCTTTTGGACTGTGAGGGTACTTATTTTGTCTTGGTCAAGATGGTTTTTTCGCTAGGTTTTGAAAGATTATATCTGAAGTTGGGCAAGCTGAAGTTGGACAACAAACTGCTTTCTTACGTAACCTAGCAATTCAGCCTAATGTTTGTAGAATGGGCTGTGTGCCCATCGTTCTTCATAATTTGACACTTTTTATAGTCTAAGTTGCGTAACTGTATCACATAAACCAATTATTTAATGTCTAATGTGACTATCTTTAACCTTCATCTTTTACAGGACAGGATATGCCTATCACAGTTGTAGATTGTGATTGTAGTAACATTTAGATAACGACACTGGCTTATTTTGAATTTAGAAGTATAATATCCCTTGCACCATAAAAATTGCTTCCAGTTGAAATAAATGACTGCTGCTCATTCTTCTTTAGTTTATGTTTGGAAGATTTTGTTGAATCTATGTTCCTGTTAGTAAATACAAAAAAGAAGACTCCACGCTTGGGAAAGTGTGGAGCCTGAGGGGTGATTATGCAGCAACAACGAGTCTTGATTGGGAAATCATTCGTTGTTCCCTGTAATGTTCATAATCTATTCAAGCTTAATACGCTGACTGTAGCGAAAGGTTAACAAGAAAATAGCATAGGTTTTTATGTTAATCGAACTATCATCGATTTTTTCCTAACGCTTTGATGCAATAAACAGTGTTTGCCTAATGCTTAGGCTATTGCTACCTGTTTTCATTAAGAAACCCCTAACAGCACACTTCATAATTATATATAAATCGCATAGATATTGCCCTACTTGCGACACAAAGTTTGTGTGGCATGTTTATGCTGTGATTGATAGTTAATCTTAGTTTATATCTATTGTTGAAATCCCCAAATCATCAATAGTGATTCACCCTTTTTCCCCAAGGGGGCGCATATGTATTACGTTATTTATTTTATTGTCTTATGTTTTCAAAAAAGACGAATAGGTATTACTATTCGAGATTTAGATCTAGTCCTTATTAATATACGTTTCCTTAAAAGTTCTTTCTTTGGAAATGGTTTTGCTATTAACAGATTTTTTTCCCTACTTCCCTTTAGCCAAATGGATCGTCAAAGACCATTTTTTAAACTAACCCCTTTTAGTTTGAAAGGATTTCCCCTATATGCAAGAAGTTGAAAACTCAAGACCGCCAAACCATTCTGGGCTATGGCGGAAAATTCTTCATAGAGAAAAGTACAAGTCTCAAAATCGACTTGTATTGAGTTCTTTTGTAGCAATATGTCTGATTTTGTGCTTAGGCTATGGATTTGCACAAACGATTCCAGCAGATCCATCTCAATATCCGCTTGCTCCTACACCATATCCAACACCAGCCTGTTCGGCGCAAGATGTTTCAATTCCAAGTATTGATACCTCATCTATTGTGATTGAAAAAGCTTGTGAGTGTGCCACGGATACAGGTGTGCTAACATTTGATTTTGATATCAAAGCAAATGCAGATCGCTATGACATCCTTATGGGTGTTATGGGCGGTGGAAACGTACAATGGCAAGCTGGTCTCAGTACGATTGTGTCCGACCTATCACCGTTTACAAATCCTGATGGTGATGGTGACTATGGTGATCTTGAAAAAGGTACGTACACTATGAAAGATGCTCGTATCGAATTCAGTTGTGACCCTGATGGTGATGGAAATATCAATTCGAGTGTAGATTTATCCTTTGGCTTTGCATACAATGTATCGAAAAATAAAGGCTATTATAATACCTTTATTGAGCCGCCAAAGTGTGCAGTTTCTGGACCATTTACATTTGATGTTGGTGCAACTATAGATTTGACTAAGATATCTAATGGTGGTACTGACACATTTAATTTTAGTGGTACAAATACTTGTCCAAGTGCTACTTCGATTACGACATCAAGTGCAGGTTCTCCTACTGATGCACCAAACAATATGGGCATTACAGGCTTTGATGGCACAACGCAGTCTTTTCCAGCAGGTGCTGCCATTACAGAATCATTGCCAGCAGGCTGGAAACTATCTTCTCTTAATTGTACTTCTGGCGGTTCTGGTGATACTGGAACAGGTATTTTCACAATTCCAGGAGCAAA
>CALGZD010000299.1 GCA_937934635.1 uncultured Deinococcales bacterium | reverse complement strand
TGATTTTCGCTAAGCTATTGCTTCACAATGTGGACTAAACTAAGCCTAGATTAGGGTAATCCTAGTTGCACTATCCCAAATGCAATTGTTTGCGATTACTCGATCTCCTCTCAGGCCCTACATACCCCTAAGTGTAGGGCTTTTATCGTTATAAAAGACTCCTACATAATGAGCAGTATATCTTAAAGTGTAATACCATTTCTGCTTAATTCATTCATTTAGCATGGGTCAATATTATGTTGAAACCTTATTAATGAACGATAGTGTCGGATTCGGTATAAGCAAATAAAAAACCTTAGGTGAATTACTCACCTAAGGGAAGGAAGGAAACGAAAGTTGTTTATTGGCGAGCTTCAGACTTTTTCTTTTTCTAAAACCTTTGGTAGTTTGCCTGCAATAATCATAGCCAATACTTCATCTTGGGTAACATCTTCAACATTCACTGTACCAACAAGTTTACCGTTTTTAAGAACGCTGATACGGTCTGCTAAATCAAAGACATCATGTAAATCGTGGCTAATCAAGAAGATACCAAGACCTTCAGTTTTTAGCTGTTTAGTCAGTGATGCAACCATGGCAGTTTCTTGTGGACCAAGTGCAGCGGTAGGTTCATCCATGATTAAGACCTTAGCGTCAAAGTAGAGTGCTCTGGCAATGGCAATTGCTTGACGCTGACCACCAGACATATTGGAAACTTTTTCCTTTACACTTGGTAGATTTAGTTTGAGCCTATCAAGTACTTTACGAGCCTCGGCTTCCATTACATCTTCGTTTAGGAAGATACCAGAACGCATTTTTTCTCGACCTAAAAATATATTGGCAGGCGCATCTAAGTTATCTGCTAAAGCTAGTGTTTGGAAAATAGTTTCTATGCCATATTTGCGAGCATCACGTGGATTACGAATCACAGCTTTTTCACCATCAACAATAAAGTCACCACTGTCTGCTTCATAAGCACCAGCCAGCATTTTAATTAGGGTTGATTTACCAGCACCGTTGTGTCCAAGGATAGCCACAACTTCACCAGGGAAGAGGTCAAGACTGACATCATCAACAGCTTTGTTACCACCAAATGCTTTTGATAGATTTCGGATTTCTACTAAAGGCGGTTGACTCATTATGCTTTACCTCTCATTACGCTCTACCTCTGCGTTTCTGGTAAACAACGTCTAGCCAAACAGCTAAGATAAGTACGACACCTTGAACGATGCTTTGTAGGGCAGTAGACCAGCCTAGTAGCACCATGCCGTTGGCTAAGCTAGCAATAATTGCTGTGCCTAGAATTGCACCAGGAATTGTACCCACACCACCAGCGAGTGATGTGCCACCAATAACCGCAGCAGCAATAACACTGAGTTCCGATAGTGTACCTGTGGAGTTAGCGCCAGCGTTAAGTCGTGCTGATGCGATGATACCTGATATGGCACAAAGCACACCCATAATCATAAAGATTTGAGTTGTCACGACTTTCGTGTTAATTCCTGAAAGTCTAGCTGCTTCGGGGTTACCACCCATTGCATAGACATAGCGACCGAATCTTGTAAAGCGAACGATGATACTCATAATTAGTGTTACGGCAATCAATATGAGAACAGGAATAGCAATGCCTCGTGGAATATCAGTACGAGGGCGGTCATATGAATTCATGACCATAACAAAACCTACAATGGCAGCAACACTTAAAGCGATAACTAAAAGTTCTGCCCAAAGAGGTTTGACTTTAAAACCGTAATTTGAACGGCGGCGTCTAGAGGTGAAGGCTAATATTATGAGCACTACAATAGCTATGCCAGCAAGTACCCAACTCCAAAATGCGCCGATTGAACCATCGATACCCCCCCCAAGCATTTGAAAGTTCGAATCAAGCGGTGAAACTGTGCGACCTCTAGTTAGTAGCCACGCACCTCCGCGCCATATAAGCAAACCACCAAGCGTGACGATAAATGAAGGTACTTCAAGGTATGCGATAATGACACCATGAAGCGCACCGATAACCGCACCAATCACTAAACCTAGAAGGACAGTGACCATCCAGTTCCAATCGGTACCGATTGCAAGTACTTCTACTTGAACGACTGCAAGTACCATGCCGATGAAGCCAAGGAGTGAGCCAACTGATAAGTCAATGTGTCTTGCAACAATAATCAGTACCATGCCTGTTGCCATGACACCGACAACGCTCATTTGTACTGATAGGTTCCAAAGATTTCTAGGTTTTAAGAAAATACCGTTTTCAAAGCCGAGTTGACCTGTGAAAAAGTGAAAGGCAGCCCAGATAAGCCCTAATGCGCCGAGCATAGCGATTAGGCGACCATCTAGCTCGAGCGTATCTGCTAGCCTTGTAAAGGCATTTCCTTTCTTTTTAGGAGTGGTCATAGTGTATGTCCTTTACTAAATACTATAAAGAGTTAAATATAATAGAAAAATATATAATTTAATATGAAATTGCTGAAGCTATTGTGTAAATGGCGTATAGGTGTCGTGAATAGCTTCAGCAAAGATTATTTTGCTAGTGAAGCAATAGTCAATTTATTAGGCTATTGCTTCGCAATTATTACTTATTGACAAGCAGCAGGTGCTGAAGCAGCATCTACGCCTTGGCAAACTACATCTTTAGAAACCCAGCCACCGTCGATAACAACGTCTAGGTTAGCACTGGTAATAGGTGTTGGCTCTAGAAGAATGGTATTCATAGCCTCACCCTTAGGACCATCACTAAAGATGATTGAACCATCGATGTCACCTATGTCAACACCGTTAGCCATATGAATGGCAACTTCAGCAGCCTTACCACCTAGTGCTCGAGCATCTTTCCAAACAGAAACAGTTTGAAGACCTCTTGCAACACGGTTAAGTGCAGCATGATCACCATCTTGACCAGAAACAGGAATGCCATCGAGTCCGACTGCAGAAAGGGCAGCAACAACGCCACCAGCAGTGCCGTCATTAGAAGCAACAACTGCGTCAACATTGTTGTCATTTGCAGTTAGGATTTGCTCCATGTTGCGCTGAGCATTTTCAGGTAACCAGCCGTCAGTGTATTGTTCACCAACAACATTGATTGCGCCCGAATCAATCGCATCTTGAAGGACCTCTAACTGACCACCGTGTAGGAAGTCTGCATTAG
>CALGZD010000298.1 GCA_937934635.1 uncultured Deinococcales bacterium | reverse complement strand
CCAACTTCTTCAATAATTTTTTGAACTTGTTCTCTGGTTTCTTTTTTAACATTGACGTCTTCATTCAAGACACGAGAAACTGTGCCAACACCAACTTTGGCTAATTTAGCTATGTCTTGAATCGTGTAACGTTTTGTGGTCATAACTATTTTGTAATCATAACTAGTGCTTTAACAAGTGAAAATCTAAGGGTGAATAAAGGGTGAATAATCTGAATTAGCTATACTATATCTGTACCCATAAGCTTTTTAGAGTTTAGCTTCCAAAACATACCCTTTTAGTATCAGTTGTCACTGTACTAGATTGTTTGAAGTACCTTGCTAATAAGGTAGCTAGCTAGATTTAGCCTATTTCCGCTGAGGGCAACTTGTCAAGGTGGGTACACGTGGATACACAAGGTGGATACACAGATAAAGTATTATCTTCCATGATGCAAGCTCTACGGTCAGATAGTATCTCTGGTCAGATAGTGTCTCTACTAGTGTCTCCACTCATAAAAATCATCTAAACCCCTTATCCACCTTATCTCAACATGTTATACTTTCTGCATGAGCTTTAATAAAAGCTTTAGGCTAACTCAAAAAAGTTAGTACTTCTTTATTAGGAGAAAAAATGCGTAAAGTCTTAGTATTATCTCTTGCATTAGTCTTCAGTGTTTCCTTTGCACAAGACTTCGTTATGGGCATCAACTTTGATGCTGGTGGTAAGTTCGATGGTTCTTTCAATGAAGGTACCTTCAATGGTTTTACAAAAGCACTTGAAGAACTAAGTAGTGAGTACGACATCGAAGCACTAGAGTTCGAAGGTTCACCTGATACATTTGCACAAGGTCTAAGAAATATGGCAAGCGAAGGTGCAGAACTAATCGTTGCTCCAGGCTTCTCTCAAGCTGACGCAATCTCAACAATCGCTAAAGAGTTCCCAGATACAAATATCGTAAGTATCGATGGTTGGAATCCAGAACCAGGTCCAAACGAGCTATATGTTGGCTTCACTGAGCACGAGGGTAGCTACTTAGTAGGCTATATCGCAGGTAAACTAACTCAAACAGGCGTTGTTGGCTTTGTTGGTGGTATGGATATTCCTCTCATCCAAAAATTCGACCTTGGTTACCAAGAAGGTGTTATGAAAGCTTGTGCAGACTGCACAATCATCTCTAACTATGTGGGCGTTACGCCTTCAGCGTGGAACGATCCTGCAAAAGCTAAAGAGCTTTCAACCCTACAACACGGTCAGGGTGCAGACATTATCTTCGCTGCTGCTGGTGCATCTGGTAATGGTGTTATTGACTTCGTAAAAGAGAACATGTGCTATAGCCACGATGACCTAGGTATGGACATGCGCGAGTCTCCAATCAGTGCTGCATTAAGTGGTATGGCAACATCTGATGACTATGCTGCTAACTGTGAAGGCAAACAGCCTCTATTTGCAATTGGTGTAGATAGCAACCAAAACCCATTTGGTGATACTGACGATAATCCAGAAACACTAAACCACGTTCTTACAAGTATGCTTAAGCGTGTTGACGTTGCAGCTTACAATGCTGTAAACGCAATCGTAAACGACGAATTTGAGGGTGGCTACCTAACACTTGATCTTGCTGCAGAGGGTGTTGGCTATGCACTAGACGAGTACAACAGTGCTCTAATTGATGACGCACTTCAGTTAGAACTTCAACTTATCACTGACTCAATCGTTAGTGGTGAAATTGTAGTTACTGACTATACTGCACAGTAATTGTTACTACACAGTGATTCTTACTGCACAGTAATTCTTAGCACACAATAATTGCTAAAGCAATTTAGCTAATTACTAACCCCTTTCTAGATTTTAGAAAGGGGTTTTCTTTTTTTGTTTTAAACAGGTTTTGTTTTAAACAGGTTTTGCTTTAGACTGGTTTTGCTTTAAAAAGCATCACACATAAACAAAGCAGCTTGTAAAACAGTATGTGACCCTTTATCCAGATCACTGTATGCCTTCACTTTGTCATCTTCCTCAATACTCCACCAGACTGAAAGTACTGACTGTACAATCATCCAAGCAGTTATTTGCTTGGCATCTAGCTCCAGTACATCACTAAAAATTTCAATCCGCTTTTGAATAGTGTTTTTCAAATTACTATCCTGCACAAGCTCATGTGGATTCCGCAAAAACGCACCTATCTCATAACTCTTGTCACCGACAATACCTTTAGGATCGATAACCATCCAGCTATCACCTTTAGATATAATATTATCGTGGTGTAAGTCGCCATGGAGCAGCACTTGTGAATCCATAGGTGAATCTATAGAACCTAATAAATCAGGTAACTTTGCAAAGGAAAATTCTAGAAGTTCATATCGAAACACTTTGCTTTGTTCGCTTTTCTCAATAACTTCGAATGCTTTCAGCCAATCTCTGATATGTGGAAAGTTATGGTCTTTAGTCAAAGGTTTTGAAGCTTGCTTGAGGTAATCTTTCACGGCTCGAGCCCCAACCTCAGTCGCCTCAACATCAGACAATTTCCCTTGCCTTAGCACTTCACGCAAAGAAACGCCAGGTTCTATGCGTTCTTGAAGCAGAACTGCGTCTTCTTTTGAAGCATGGATAAGTTTTGGCAAACCAATACCAGCAAAATGCTGCA
>CALGZD010000297.1 GCA_937934635.1 uncultured Deinococcales bacterium | reverse complement strand
TATATTGTGTAACTTACACAATATACGTCATATTATTAACTTTCTGTCAAAGCGTCAACTATACAAAAGCCCACTCTTGCTGCCTTCGTATGAAGATTGTCTAACATGGCTCTGTAAAACATGGCTTTGTAAAACATGGCTCTCTAAAATAACGCTCTGTAAAACATAGCTCTCTAAAACAACGCTCTGTGAAACATGGCTTTGTGAAACAACTTCAGAAGTAAACACAGCTTGGAAATTTTTCAAAAAGCGAAAAACTTCTATTTGTGTTGAATCTCTTTCCAACCTTGGATGGGACGCACCCCCTTAATTTATATTCTTAAGATCAATAATCCAGTCACACCTTCTATAAAACTACACTATATTTAGGCTTTACTAAATCATTTTCGAATAGTAATTTACCCCACTGTAAAAGTTTTGTAAAAGCTTTGTAAAAGCTTTATCAACTCTTGAGTATCAGTCAATCCTCATTTGGATTTTACATAGCTTCGTAATCCTTTAATTTTGTGAAGAATGGTGCATGGCTTTCAAATCAAGTCAAAATCGTATTTTTTAACAAAAATGATATCTAAATATCTAGAAACTGAATCAATGTAAGCTTAGCTCACTATCTTACACCACACCCATAAGTTACTATAACTGTACAAACTTTGAAGAGGTGTACAGCCTACCTCAACTTCAAACAAAGTTTAGCTTTATCCAGCAACATTATCGCTAAAACAACCATAAAAATTTAGGGTTTATACTTCCGCAAAGACCTTTAAGAATGTCTTAAAGGATAATGTTCTACGGCAGCTCAAAGAAATTACACAGCTTTGCCATATAGCCTATAAACACTAGATAAAGGACAGGAGATTATTATGTATTTCGAACTGATGATACCAGCACTTGTACTTGGAATAAGGCATGCCTTTGAGCCTGACCACATGGCAGCAGTTTCTGTATTAGCAACTAGACAACAATCCCTCTTGAAAGGTATTAGTTCCGTGTTGTGGCGCTCGAGCCAGTGGGCACTTGGTCACGGATTTACACTTATCCTCTTAAGCGTGACGGCCCTACTTTTAAAATCAAGCTTTCCAAAAACAATATCTTCCTTTGTTGAAGTTTGGGTTATTGGACCTATGATGATTTACTTAGGTATTGTGGCCATCTACCGTGCTTTCAGACCTATTTCGCACACGCATTCACACACACACAATGGGCATGAGCATTCCCATAAGCATAGCCATGATGTCGCTGGACACAGCGAGCATGTCCATGCAGATGCAGAAGCCGCTATAAAATCAACATCAGGTCGTGCTTTTGGTGTTGGTATGCTTCATGGAATGGCAGGTACAGGTGGAGCACTTGCTGCCATACCTCTTGCTATTGATAACACAGCTGGAGCACTATTTTTTCTTGCCATCGAATCAATCGGTGTTCTTCTCGCCATGCTTGTCGTTAGCGTGTTGCTTATCATTGCTGTAAAAGTCTTTGCAGCTAAAAGTAAACCACTCTTAATGGGACTAAATATTGTTATTGGTATATTCTCAATAGCTGTAGGTTGTTTGTGGGTCTATCGGAATTTGATTATTGCGTAATACCAATTCAGCTTCATTCATTCATAAGCTATTCTGATTTAAAAATCTAATACTAAACTGAAAGAAGAAAGTCATAATCCATTAGCAGAAAAAGTTGTCATCAGAACCGAAGGGCACACAAGTTACAACGCTTCGATATGTTTGTGATTATGACATTTATGATTCACTTCGGTATAACTATAGCCTTTAACTGCGAAGCGGAATGTGCTCGAGCACCTGACGCTTCTAGCTGGTTACTTAGTTAACGAAATTGTCAGACTCGGTATGAATAGTTAAAAATAGCTTTTAAAGGTCTTCTTCATACAGCAAGAAGACCTTTTTTTATTCTAAATTTAAAGGTAATACTCCAACTGGTTCTATTACGCCAGATAGTACGGCAGAAGCACCGTAAAGGTTGCTATAACGGTAGCCGTATACAGCGATGTGGGCATCTAGTGGCTGATTGGGGGGCTCGAGCCCTAAGTGTACCTCAACATTCGGGTTCCCTAGACTAACCACCACCACAGGTTTATTAAGGTTTTTCAAGGCATCATAAAGCCCACGCATACGGCTAGGAAAATCATCCAACCAGTTATAAATACCAAGCACAATTACGTCAGCAGATTGTGCTGCAGCAACCGCATTACTAATTTGTGAGCTATTCGGATTCACACTGATTAACGATGAGCGAACATTTGGCATAAACTCAGCAAGTACATCGCCAAGGTGTGGTGGCGTACCAAAACCACGAGGTTTTGGTGCAACAACATGTACAGATAACGCACTATCAATAGGAATCACGTTTGTTGTGTCGCTGATCAACGTTGTACCTTTTAGAGCAACTTCCAACGCAAGTTGCCTATGCTGTTCATAATCAGGTGCTTCATCAGGTAGCTCATTAACTGACCTAGAGACGTAGGTAGTAGCAAGCGCATCAATGCGAGAAACAGCCTCTTGCAAACGCCAAAGCGGTATTTCTCCAGTCTCAACAGCTTTTTCTAAAGCATTGAAAATCAACTGTTGCTCATAGAAACTTGCCCCTACAAGCAACATATCCGCCCCAGCATTAATCGCTTTTACAGCTATCGTACCTGCCGAGTAGGTATTGGTAAGTGCGCCCATAACCAAAGAGTCTGTGATTACTAAACCCTCATAGCCCATGTCTATTCGAAGTAAGTCAGTCAATATACTATGCGATAATGTCGCAGGCCACTCAGCATCCAAAGCTGGAAAAAGCACATGTGCTGTCATAATTGCAGGTGTATTTAGATTATTTTCAAATGGCGCAAAGTCAACTGCTCTTAACTCATCCAAAGAACTTTCTATACGTGGTAAACCAATGTGCGAATCAGTTGTAGTATTACCATGACCTGGAAAATGTTTTGCTACTGAAGCAACCCCAGCAGACATCGACCCTTCTGCAAAAGCTTGACTAAAGGCACTAACTTTGACAGGGTCATCCCCAAAACTGCGAATACCAATAATTGGATTGTCAGCACTTGTATTCACATCAGCTACAGGTGCAAAGTTCATCGTTAAGCCAGCATAATTCAGCTCTTTTGCTGTTGCTTCACCTACTCGTCTGGCCAATTCAGTATCATTCGTTGCAGCTAGCATCATCGCACCAGGGAAAAGCGTTGCTTCATCTATACGGTAACTGGTAAAAGGTCCACCTTCTTGATCAATCGCAAATATAAGTGGATGTTCTGCATTTTCTTGCAGCGAAGCAGTTAGTGATTGCAATTGCAGCGTTGAGACTATATCCCCAGGGAAAAAGGCAAATCCACCAGGTTGAAAGGCTTCCAAAATGGTTTGCGCCGGTGTATCTGACTGTTCAAAAGC
>CALGZD010000296.1 GCA_937934635.1 uncultured Deinococcales bacterium | reverse complement strand
TTGTATTACTTGCACGCTACGTAGTGTAGCACGACTTTCTATAACCTGTCTGTTGAATAATCAAAAACATCAGGGCGATTAACTTGTAACAGGAGAATTAAGTAAAAGTCGTATGACTGCAAATTTCTTGAAGGCTCTATTATGTGTCTTTTGCGTATAGAACGCACTTTCTGTGCATTGAGGATTTGAGATTATAATCCGATACTGCACAAGCTGCTATAGTTCTGAGTTTTCATAATATTTGCGTCTGTGACAGTACTCTCGAGGTTTTCATTCACGCCTACATAGTACGCTTTATACAGGGTCATACGTTTTTTATTGGACTCTCTGATTCAAAATTGTTAAGTGCGTAAGGTGGTAAGGTGGTAAGGTGAGAAGCTCATAATAAAATGCACCCTATAGATATACCAACTTGCTTCAAAGCCTTGAACATGCGAAAGTGAGTTGTGTTACCAACCGACTTACTCATGAATCGTTTTCAAGGTGAATATCTTGTACCGAAACGTTTACCTTTAAACGATAAAACACTTAAGCTAGCACAAGAAGTTATAGATGTGTTTAACGGTTGCGTATCTTTAGAGCGAATGGAACTTGAAGATCGTTTGCACATCCTTGAAGGTGCAGAAACAGACTACAGGGTTAAACGTGGCTTTGCTCATCTTCTTAAAAATGGCTTTTCTGAATTTGAAGCAATTAGTCCTATAGATCCTCAAATTTTGAGACAACTTGTTTTTGAAGCTTCCAGCAAATTTGTACCTAGTAAAGCAAGTAGCTTAAGTGTGCTGACAAAAGTTGCTGAACGCCTGAGCCAAGATACTGAAAAAGAAATAACTGTAGAGACTGTTGAAAAAGGACTCTATGCAGACTTGAACGAACGAAATCTGCTTATGAGCTTTGATGCGCCCACAGCAGAAGATCTAGTTCATCGCTATAATTTATCACAAGCGCAGGGTATTCTTTACAGAGCAACGAATATCGTGATTACAGCTTATAGAAATGATCCTGGAGAATACAAACAACTCTTTCGTTATCTTAAGCTCTTTAGGCTTATGACCTATATAGAAGGAGATGCTGATCATGGCTTTTCAATAACGATTGATGGACCAGCTAGCTTGTTCGGCTCGAGCACACGCTATGGCACAGACATAGCCAAATTTTTGCCCTCTCTCCTGCATGTAAGCAAATGGAAGATGGAAGCGCAGCTTGCCCCTAAAAAACAGTTTGACGGAACACTTAAAGAAGGTCGTTTTAGCATAGATTCTGATTGCGGCTTGGTATCGCACTATAAAAAAGGCAAGGTTTTTGATAGTGCTGTGGAAGAAGCCTTTTACAATCGCTGGAGTTCTCTGAAAACAGACTGGCGGCTCGAGCGTGAAGTAGAACTCGTACCTATCCCCGGAAGCGTTATGATTCCCGATTTCAGATTGGTACACCCCGAACATTCACCCTATCTATTTGAAATTGTCGGCTATTGGCGCCCCGAATACCTCAAGAAAAAATTCTATCAAGTCAAAAAAGCTGAACGAGATGACCTCATTCTAGCTGTTTCTGAACGTCTCAATCTTGGTGAGGCTGGTGTAAAGATTGATGACGTATCTGCTAAAATCATCTGGTTTAAAGGTAAAGTGCAACCTCGTGACGTACTTCAGGCAATTGCAGTTTAAGTCCAAGCTAAAGCTATACTGTCAAAATACCTGTAAATACACTATTAAATACACTGTGCAAACGCTACATTAGTAAGTTAAAAGGCATAAAATCGTGTGCTCAACTACAAATTAACGACATATCAAGATTCATAAAACTACAGTATATACTTACTCAAAAAGAGTGCAGAACGCCCGTCCTAGACGCAAATCTTAGTTTCACTCAACCTTCATCCAAAGCTAAAAATATCAAAAGTAGGGCAATAGTGCTGGACCTGTGTTAGTTACTATGCTATATTTTCAAGTCGGATTATGAGTAAGTTTTATTCATTTTATAAGTTTTATTTATTTTAATGGTACTGATTACTGGTACTGACTCATTAAGGTTTTAAAAGAGGCATATTTGCAGCAAACATAACAGAAGAATAGAACAAGCATAGCTCAAACATAGCAGCTATCTTCATTTAATATTCTCTAGGGTGCTATAATATTACAGGAGTTCAAGCATTTTATAGTAACGAGCAAAAAGTGGCGAGCAAAAAGATTCTTAGCTAAGCTTAGGCTAAATGTTAGATAAGCTAACTACTTTAAACATCTGCAGTAAAACTATACGAATCATCTTTCAAACTATCTTTAAATTATCAATCCATAAACATGCGTAAAACTATGTTTTCTCATCATTTTTAATATTTAAGGTATTAAAGTTTGCAAGAAGAAGAGGATCGGATGTACAAACAACTCTTAATTAAAGCTTTATTACTCAGTTTTCTGGGCGTTGGTTTTTTTCTTACCTATAAAACCATAACCACCCCAAATTCTGTTTCTGTAGATAATCAATCTTCAGACGCTATTACACTTAGTAGTAGCTTCATACCTCAAATAGATATACTAGATAGTCCAAGAGCAGATTTGAGTGTTCCTGAATTACAAGGCACTAGCGATAACGTATTGAGAATGAACCTTCGTGCTACAGCCTATAACTCACTAACTGCACAAACTGACAGTACACCGTTCATAACAGCAACAGGTGCAAAAACACGTTTTGGCATTGTTGCCGTCAGTCGTGACATGTTAATCGAAGACTTACCCTATGGTTCACTGGTTAAGTTAAAAGACTTGGGTCATTACAAAACAGGTCGTGAAGCTGGTAAATATGACGACCTTCTAGCTAAAGAAACATTTATTGTCGAGGATACTATGCACCCTCGTAAACGTAAGCAGATGGATGTTTGGTTCCCAACTTACAACGAAGCAAAAACCTGGGGAGTGCGTCAGTTAGAAATTGAAGTTGTGCGCTATGGTCGTACAGGTCCGATGCTAGACGGCACTAGAATAGTGAAAGATAAATCATCAGGTTTTAGCCCATTACTTTCGTCA
>CALGZD010000295.1 GCA_937934635.1 uncultured Deinococcales bacterium | reverse complement strand
CTGTGGTGCCATTTGGTTTCGTAATTCAGCCTCGCTACCAAGTGCTAAAACTTTATCGCCACGTAGTAGAAGTGCTTCTGGATAGTGCTCGTTTTGTTCTGAACCTTGCATGGCTAGGAATGTGCCATTGACTAATAGTTTGTCTTGCATAGAGACAGTATAGCATCATTATGTAGTCTTTGATTCAAGGTTATATATGCTTTTCAATCTTCTTTTTTAAGGCTGACAGCTTACCAGAAATTTTTGATAAATCTTCGAATTGACCAACATTTATGGTTTTATCATTGTCTAGTTTATTGACTCTATGCCATAGTTTATTCATCTCTTTTTTGTGGAGCTTGAGGATAGGTTTTGATTTGTCTGCTAAAAATTTTTCTACATCATCTTCAAGTTTCTTTAGATCTTTATTGAACTTTTCTATCTTCTTCTTTGTGCGTTGGTTACGGTCAGCCTTGTCGGCTTCCACTATTGAATGAAGTGCAAGTAGAGTCATGCCTACTAAGCCCCATATTCCAAAAACAGATATTGCTGATTCGTACATGATAGGACTATATCATTTTGTTCAGAAATAAGGAATTCATTCTTGATCTATTCTGAGTAATTGCTCTGTTTAACTTATTAACTCGCTATTACATGTTAGCTCACGTCATGGAGAATAAAGCGCAGCGCTAGGAGAACCATGATTATAAAAGGAATGCTAAATGTTACTAGATAGATATGGTTCTATTGCAAGACAATACTATTTGATTTTTAATACAGAGTTTTGTTTTTTTGCGCACGAGTATAAATTAATATATCTATACAAACTCTTTTTAGCAATAAATCGAATGCGATGTGTTCTTCTAGGTGAAATATTATGTTAGACTATTACAACGTAAATAAACTTACGTTATCTAAACACAACCCCGTGACTCATTCTCACCATAAATCTCACCGATTTTAATGAGTCATAATCCATTCGGGAGCTTAGGATAATGGCAAAAGATACATTTAGCAAGCTAGTCAAAAAACCAATTAACCGTAGACAATTCATCAAGTTTGGTATGGCTACAGGTGCAACAGCATTTATGGCATCACAACTACCATTTATGGCACAAGCTCAAGAAGGTGGCACTATGGTTTGGTTAGGTCACCAAGAAGTTGCTGGCTTAAGTCCAAATGATACTGGTCCAACTGTTCAAGCAGTTGTCATTTACAACATTCTTAACCCTCTCGTTCACACTAACCACCTTATTGAGACTGTTCCTGTGCTTGCAGAATCGTATGAAGTTTCTGATGATGGTCTTACCTATACCTTTAATTTGCGTCAAGGCGTTAAGTTCCACGATGGTTCAGAACTAAAATCATCAGACGTAAAATATACTTATGACTTTTATCGTGATGTAGACAGTGGCTCAACACTTGTACAGAACTTCACAAATGTTGGCAGCATCGATACGCCAGACGATTACACCGTTGTTGTAAACATGGACGATGTCAATGCAGCATTTATGACAACTGGCGCAACAGTGCCTATTGTTCATGCTGCACAACATGCTGAGCTTGGCGAAGACATTTATAGAACTAAGCCACTTGGTACAGGCGCATTCAAACTAAAAGAATGGCGTGCTGCTGAGTTCACTGAACTAGAAGCATTTGATGATCACTTTAGAGGTCGTCCTTCTATTGATATTTTACGTATGGAAACTGTACCTGAGCCAAGTGTGCGTCATATTGCGATGCTCACTGGTGACGCTGATTCTTCTGTTTGGCCACTTCTTGTAGAAGATAGCTTAAGCTTTGAAGGCGATCCAAACTACCGTGTTTTAAGAACACTTTCTCGTTCTGTGAAGCACATCATCTTGAATAATACTATTCCTGCACTCAGCGATAAAGTTGTCCGTCAAGCTATGCTTCACGCACTTGACCGTCAGCGTATCATCGATGACCTATGGAATGGTACAGCAGAAGTTGCACACTCACACTTAACACCAGCAAATGCTTTTTATCATAAAGCAGATGTGAAACAGTATGCTTTCGATCCAGAAGCAGCAAATGCAATGCTTGATGAAGCTGGTTATGCTATGGGTGATGATGGTATCCGTGCAAAAGATGGTGTCAAGCTTTCATTCACATGTACAACCATTACTGGTGACCAAGCACGTCGTCCGATTGCTGAACTTGCACAATTCTTGTTCAAAGATATTGGTGTAGACATGCAACTTGCAGAAGCACCACTTTCAACCATTCGTGAAGGTCTAAAAACTGGCGAAGTTGAAGCCTCTCTCTTTAACTGGACCTATGGTCGTAACCCAGAACCAGATTCTGCTTACATTCTTGGTTCAGGTGCAGGCAATAACTTCAACAGCTATAGTAATCCTGTCGTTGATGACTTACTTGCTCAAGGTGTTAGTGTTGTTGATCCAGAAGCTCGTCGCGAAATCTATCATGAAATTCAAGACATCATCGCTGAAGATGTTCCATTCTTACCACTTCAGTACGATCAAACACTTACAGTATTTAGCAGCGCAATTGGTGACATGCCAGAAGAAATTATCTGGAGTGATGCTGCTTACTACTTTGCTAACGAGTGGTCTAAAAACGGTTAAATCCTAACCCACTTCAATAGTACTAGTTCAATAGTCTCAGTAGTCAGTGGAACAAACAACCACTGGCTACTGATTATTTTTTAGCATTCATTATTTTTTAAAGCATATACTATGACGAATTATTTAGCATTTCGAATTTTAAAAGGTCTACTCGTAATTATCTTAATTAGTGTAGCAACATTCATCATCATGAGACTTATGCCAGGTGATCCAACCTATCTACTTTTAGGTGAAGGCAATATAAGTATTTCTGACGAACAAATAGAAGCTATCAAGAAAAAATGGGGTTTGGATTTACCTCTATATCAACAATATTTTATTTGGGTAAAGAGCATTCTAGAAGGTAACTTTGGTGAGTCTTTAATTCGCACAGGTGTGCCTGTAAGACAAATGATTTTTGAAGCGATGCCAGTTACCTTACTTCTAAATCTTTATGCTGTTATTCTCGCTCTAATTGTTTCAATCCCACTTGGAATTTTATCTGCACTGCGTCGCAATTCATTTCTTGATTACCTTACTTCTACAGGTTCTGCACTTGGCATTGCTACACCAAACTTTTGGTTAGGACTTGTCCTCATTCTTATTTTTGCTTTGTATGTTCCCAAATGGATGAATGGATTTGCTGATTCTTCTTTTGTTGAATGGCTGCCCTTTTTGGATTCAGCAGATGTCAAAAGTTTTAACAAACAATACCGCATCCCACCTTTTGGCTTGAGAAGTTGGTTGGGCTATATATTACCTGTTTTTGTTTTAGCTACTGAACAAATGGCAGTCTTTACACGTATCACTAGAGGTGCTGTGTTAGAAGTTCTACCACAAGACTACGTACGTACAGCACGAAGTAAAGGCTTAGGGCAAAGAATTATTGTTTGGCGACATGTCTTATCAAATGCACTGCTACCAATCATTACTGTGATTGGTTTTCGAATGGCTTTTATTTTGAGTGGAACAATTATTGTTGAAACAGTTTTTGCACTGCCTGGCATTGGTAGACTCTTTACAAGCTCCGTCTTTAATTTAGATTAT
>CALGZD010000294.1 GCA_937934635.1 uncultured Deinococcales bacterium | reverse complement strand
TGAATCATAAATGTCATAATCAAAAATATAACGAAACTTAATAGTCGAGCTGTCCTTCGGTTCTAATGACAACTTTTTCTGTTGATGAATTATGACTTTCTTTTTTCAGTTTAGTATAAGAACTATCCTGTACACGTTATGTTTTTTGAAAAATATTGCTTGCTAGATTGAATACTTAGCCTAAAAGTTAGTAGTGACGTATTAAGTGAGGTATTGAGTGACGTATTGAGTGAGGTCTTGAGGTACTGTTCATGTACCAGATGGTGTACCAGAAATACACTCCCGTTACTTAACTAAAATTTAAGGATTAATGGCAATTAATCTTATGCGTTACCGCTAAAGTGCTGATTTGCTAAAGTTGCGAATTAGTTAGAAGTGTATTTTATACAGCTTTACTAAGTTTGTATCTTTGAGCCTTGATACAAGATTCTAAATACAGCATTAGGATACAGGATTAAAATACACGGTTAAAACTTAGTATGTAATTGTAAGGGCAGCAACCTATGAAATTAAAATTGATAGTGTTTTCAGTCTGTTTAGCGATTCTATTTATCGCATCGTCATGTCAGCGGGCTGAACTTATAAATGATTCGACTGTGAATCCTACGTCTCCTACTACAACCGATAAGGTTATTCATGAAGAGCCAGCAACTTATGGTAATCCGCCTTCTTCAACACCAGATACGCCAACACAAACACCTAATCAACCTACAGATTCAACAGGTGAGGTGCAACCTAGTGAAGATGTGTTAAGCGTAAGTCTGAACAAAACGACGCCTTTAGACATGCAACTACTTGTTATCAGTGCAAAGAGTAGTGATACTACGTTGGAAGCAGTTGAAGCATTATTACAGCAAGTAGGTGTTCCCTATGAAGTGCTTATTGCAGCGCCCAGTGGTGGCGCTCCAGAGGAGCGTTTGACTGAAACACGCTTAGTTACAAAAGATGCTAGTGGTAATGTTCGTGGTCGTTTTCAAGGCATTATTTTGACTGATGCAGCTTTGTCATTTAATGAAAATGAGGGCACGAACCTGCCAGAAAGCTATGTCAGTGCTTTTAGCGAAGAAGAGTGGAGCGCACTTTGGCAATACGAAAGAGATAGTGGTGTTCGCCAAGTTGCACTGACCAACTTTCCATCAACCTATCCAGAAGATTATGGTATGAGCTATCTGCGTCCTGTGGATACTACTGATGCAGCATTGAATATAAAATTAACGAGTGCAGGACAGTCTATTTTTAGTTCTCTTAATCGAGATATAAGCATTCCAGTTCGCTATGCATATACGTACCTAGCAGAAAGAAATGCTGCAAGCGCTACGGTTACCACACCGATATTGCAAGATGCTGGTGGCAATATTGTTGGGGTTGTCAGTACAGCCCAAGACGGTCGTGAGCGTATGGCTTTGACAATGGGGCATAATCCTTCATTGCTCCACACTATGTTACTTGGCTATGACATCGTCAATTGGGTGACGCAAGGTGTGTTTATTGGTGAAAGACGGATGTACCTGACGCTAGATGTTGATGATTACTTTCTTGAGAGTAGTTTGTGGAACCCTGCAACTAAAAGTGATTTCCCACATTCAGAGCGTGTAGCTACCCTAAAGACCTCAGATATATTCAGTGCAAAAGCTGGGGTAGAACGCCTCAGAACTCGTTTTCCTTTGGCGAAAGATTTTAACTATGTCATGGCTTACAATGGTTACCCTGCTGATTTAAGTGCTGAGAAAAAGTGTACGGCAGATGCAACTATTAGCGAGGCGACACTATGCGTAAACGACTTTTTTGACTGGGTTAGTCACACGCTTAATCATGAGCTTATGGATGAGATGGACTACACCATGTCACGTTTTGAGCTTGAAGAAAATAATTCGATTGGTACAACACTTGGTCTAAATTTTGACACTCAGTTTTTGGTAACAGGTAATCACTCAGGACTAGGTTGGTTTGATATAGCCAAAGCACCTGCTGGTGCAACGTGTCAGTATGATCAAGTACCAACAGATTCATTTTGTCAATTTGGTTTGAGGTACTCCAACACTGACATGCTGAATGCGGCACGTGATTTAGGAATTAAGTATTTGGCAGCAAACCGTGGCTGGCTTTCACATGTTGCGGAGTGTGATAGCTGTTTGATTCAACATCCATTAGAGCCATCCATTCAACTTGTGCCAAGGTGGCCAACAAGTATTTACTACAACGTTCGTACGCCAGAAGAAAACATAAGTGAATTTAACTATCTTTATGGACCAAATGGTGTTTCAACAGATGGTAACGGCAATGTGTTTTTTAAAGAAGATCAAACTTGGCAGCAGATACTTGAGTTTGAGGCTGATGTGACTATGAGGCATATTATGAGCGCTTCGCCTTATCCACATTTCTTCCATCAAGCAAATATTCACGAATATGCGCCTGGTCGTAGTTTGCTCTTCGATTGGTCGGAAGCGGTGCTAAGTAGATACAGCAGCTACTTTAATGTGCCAATTCTTGTACAAGATTGGAATGAGCTAACCCAGACTTTAGAAGAGAGAGATAGTTTTTATAATAGTTCTACTTCAGGTGTTTGGAATCGGATAGATAATACGGTTGATGTGACTAGTGGTAAGGCAGCAACCGTCTTTGTGACGGGTGCATATGTTTCTGGTACGGAATCTTTTCAGTATGGCGCTGCACAGGTGGCTAAGCTGAAGTTATCGGCAGGGCAGTCGGTGAAGGCTTCTGTAAGATAGCTTAGCCGTATTGAGAAAGAGAGACCCAGCTTTAAAATAAAAAGCTGGGTTTTTTGATTAAAGGCGAGAAGTGGTGTGGGAGGTGGTTGAGGTGGGCTCGAGCTCAAATACTTTCTCTCGCACATCCATCCGCCCTTCCAAAATATCTCCCAAACAACTATAAAAAATCGGCACACGCTTGTAAGCGCCATGCGAATAAATAAAACTACTACAATCAATGCTAGCAGTTCTCTTAGGCAACTTGTTCTTCTTAGCTTTTGGACCAGTCAGACCCATAGCAGAATTAGATTTAGCAAGCAGTTTCTTAGTTTGTAGTGAAGCGTCATTTTTTGAATAAAAGATCCAAGTAGCCTCAGTTTGTTTGGTAGCGTTCCGCAAATGCTTGCCTTTTTGAAAGCAGCTATTGTTGACTGCAGCTGCAACACAGAAGTGATTACGAATGAGTGGTTTTTTAGATGTTTGTTTACTAGATGTTTTGTCATGATCAGCCAGCGCTGTTAACAGCACTCTTGAGCCAAGTGAATGACTGATAACATCTATTGAAGTTGCATTTTTTAAGGTTTTTTGCAATAGCTTATGAAGTCTTTTTGAAGCTTTTTTTGCATTGCGTTTAGCTTTAGCATAGCTAAATTTGGCATCATCAACATCGTGCTTTCCAACGTGCCACGTGTAGCCAATAACCTCATGATAGTGAGAGAGTTCTGGGTGAGAGAGCTCTTGTTGAATATTTTGGTGTAGTGTTGAGTAAGATGCTAAAACATCTAGGAAGTCTAGATTGTAGCCGTGGATTAGGAGCAAAACACGCTTGCCCTTAATACGCTTTTTAAAGCTTTTTTTTGTAATCTTTGCATAGGCAGTGTCGTCCACTGCAAGTTCAGAATCAACATCAAAGTCTAAAAAGTTTTCTTTTTTAGCAAAACTGTGCTGTTTAAAACTAGGATTTTCCCAGAGGTCTTTCTTCGACGAAACGATAAGCATAACCACACTATAAGCTTTTAGTCTATGTTTGCTGCTGAGTGCTAACTTAATGATTTTTTTGTCAGAAAATTAAAAACCCCCTAATACTTTCTAGGGGGTCATATGAAATCTGCAAATTAATAAGGCTTAATCGCTTATAGGCTCGACATTAACCACACGTTTTGCGACGTTCTCTTGAAGGTGCGCTATAAATGCATCTGTAGCAATCCCATTCTGTGCTTCTTCTTTTCTACTTCTAAAAGAAACCTGATTAGCTTCAATCTCTGAATCACCAATAATAAGAATATAGGGGACTTTGAACAATTCTGCTTGACGTACTTTGTAGTTCATACGCTCACTTGAGCCATCAACTTCAGCACGAATGCCAGCTTTTGTAAAACGCTCTTTAAGTTCATAGCAGTAATCTGCGTGTCTATCGGCGATAGTCACAATGCGAACTTGCTCAGGCGTTAACCACAGTGGAAAGTCTCCAGCAAAGTGCTCAATTAAAAAGCCAACCATGCGCTCATGGGTTGAAAGTGGCGCACGGTGCAAGCATAGGGGTGTTTTCTTTTCGTTATTTTCGTCTGTATAGACAAGGTCAAAGCGTTCTGGAACAGCGAAATCAACTTGGTTTGTTGCAAGTGTAAACTCTCTACCAATCGCACTTTTAATTTGTACATCAATCTTTGGACCGTAGAAAGCAGCCTCGTCCTCGACTTCAACAAAGTTAATGTTCCCTTTTGTCATAGCAGTACGAACCATATCTTCTGTCTTGAGCCAAAGTTCTTCGTGATCGACATACTTTTTGCCAAGACCCTCTTTAGAATGTTTAGAGAGGCGCATTGTATATTCTTTAATATCAAAAATCTCGAAGTATTTTAG
>CALGZD010000293.1 GCA_937934635.1 uncultured Deinococcales bacterium | reverse complement strand
TACAGATGCGCTAAGACTTTCTGGAGTACTTTCTTCAGTGATAGTATCTGCGCTTGTTACTTCTACTGTTACAGCAGCCTGAGATTGTCTTACAGTTTCTTGTAATGCTGATGCTGGCGCAGGACTAATTGAACGAGCATTTCCTGCACTCGGTGCATTTTCTGACTGTGCCATTTCTGACTGTGCCATTTCTGACTGTGCTATTCCAAGGGCTGTACCTTCACTTGCTTTAGCTTGGTTATTTCTGAGTTGTAGTGCATTCGTAGTTTGAGGAGCTTCATGAATAACATCTTGAATATAGTTTTGACTAGTAGGTGTTTGTAGACCATTCCAAAAACTAACAGCTACAACAGTTGCCAGAACTGCTGTGCCTAAACTACCAAGTGATAACCAAAGTGGTGTTCTACTCCGATTGCGGTAAAGGATTTCCTCACCCTGAGCCGCTTTTCGCAAGCTACCCATATTGACTAGCAAATCATAGGCAAAAGACCAGCCTTCACCATCTTCTTTGGCATCTTGAAGTTCTGCTAACCAAGCACGCAGATACTTTTGGCGTATTTTTGTTGGCAAGGACAAACTTGCTAAGCGAATGACCAATGCAGCAATCATGAGTGACCTTCTTCTGATTGGCTAGCTATAAGCTCGCAATATTCAGCACAAAGTTCTCGGCAAGTTTTTCGTGCATAGTCATTACCTAGTGGTGTAAACCAGTAATAATGGCGCTCTCCTCGTTTTAAGCGAGGATTTTCTTCAAAAGCACTTGCTAAGTAGCCTTTTTCCTCTAAGCGAATAAGCAGAGGATATAAGCTACCAGATGGAATATCCAAAGCTTTACGCAAAGCATTTCCATAGTGCTTTTCTTGGGGTGCTCGTAACATTTCCATCAGTACACGCACTTCAACGATTGATGCCATATCCTCTCTATCATACCAAAATTGACTCGGTTGATGGTTTTAAAGGAACAAATATGCTTTTGCGCCTATTTATTCTTTATGTTGATACGCTTCTATATACCTATAAATTCTTTAGCTAATGTCTAGCCAATTGAGTTGACTCTACAAAATAGGCTCGTGGGTATCTAGGTATATCGAAATTCTACACGGTAGATTTTCAACACATCTAGATTGATTTTAGCTATTGGCTTACTGTAGAGATAGCTTTTGGAAAAGGTAAGTAGGTAAAGCTATAAAGATGAGTGAAAGAGCGGTGATTTGTTTTTGACAACTATGTTGGTGCAGTTTTTGTATAACGATGCTAAGAATGTATGTAACTTGAGACTATATAATTTATATGAGGTGATTTAAGGTGAAGTCTTTTCTACGGAAATGTTTGATAGGTATTTTGTTATTACTGAGTGCTTCGGCACAAGCTTTTTGCGGCTTTTATGTTTCACAGGCAGATGCTGATTTGTTTAACGATGCATCTAAGGTCATCATTGCTCGTGATGGTGATAGAACTATTTTGACTATGGCAAATGATTTTGTAGGTGATGTTAGTGATTTTGCAATGGTTGTACCTGTACCTACTGTTATGCAAGAAGGACAGATTCAGATTGCAGACCCAGCTATTATTGATCGCATAGATGCCTATAGTGCGCCCCGACTTGTCGAATATTTTGATGATAATCCTTGTATGATGAGGCAGTTTGAAATGATGATGGACGCTGCAATGCCTTCAATGGCTGCAGGGACTAGTCAATCCGTTGAGGCTCGAGCCAAGTCATTAGGTGTCACTATAGAAGCTAGCTTTGATGTGGGCGAATACGAAATTCTCATCCTCAGTGCAGAAGAATCAACAGGTTTAGAAACATGGCTAATCGAAACAGGTTACAACATCCCCGATGGAGCAGCCGATGTATTCAATGGTTATATAGCTATGGGCATGAAGTTTTTTGTCGCCAAAGTAAACATTGACCGTTTTGAAAGTAGTGGTAATGTCTTTTTAAGACCTCTACAAATGGCAATGGAAACTGATGAGCTTATGTTACCGATTCAGCTAGGTACAATCAATAGTCGTGGTACGCAAGACCTCATTGTTTTCTTGATGTCTCCAGAAGGTCGTATAGAAACTAGTAATTATCCAACTGTAAAAATTCCAAGTGATTTAAATCTTCCAGAATTTGTCGAAGGTGACTTTGGTAGCTTTTATGTAGATATGCTTGGTCACAGCTACGAGCGCATGGGTGAGCGTTCTGTGTTTTTAGAATATGCTTGGGATATGTCTTGGTGCGACCCATGTGCTGCTGACCCACTAAGTCAAGATGAATTGCGTGATGCAGGTGTGTTTTGGTTGGGAAATGATGCAAACTTTAATGCGCCAAATGTATATTTAACAAGGTTGCATTTGCAGTACACAAAAGAATCACATCCAGAAGATTTGATGTTTAAAGTAACGAATAACCGTGATAACTTCCAAGGTCGGTATATCTTGCAGCGTCCTTTTAGGGATGAACTCACTTGTGATGCAGCAGAAGGTTATATTCGCGATGTCATAAACCGTCAAGATCGTGAGGCGCAGACGCTTGCGAATGCAACAGGCTGGGACATCACAGAAATTCGTAGTCAGATTCCTGAGTTCGCTCCTATTGTTAACAACCCAAACTGGTGGGAAAGATTTTTTGATAATTTAAAAGATAGTAACTAGCTAGACCTATCCTTGCTTCAAATAGTAAAAGCTCTTCCACGATTAACTGACCTAAGTCAGTTAATCGGCGAGCTTCGTAACGAGTAGGAATTAACTCATTTAGTATGGGTCAACATTATGTGGAAACGCTATGAAGAGAAGAATTTCTTTCTCACAACATGAAGGCATGATTCAAAATGTAGTCTCTATTTCCTAGAGTGGTATAGATGTAAAAAAATGAAGACGACAGCCGTTTGAGGTGGCTGTCGTTTTTTATTTAGCAAAAGGTTAGAGTTACTTTTCAGACCCTGCCAACAGCCCTCGAACAAAGTATCGCTGAAGTGCAAAGAAGACAATCAGTGGAACCGAAATCGAGATGAAAGCACTACTGGTAAGAATCTCCCAGTTATCACCTCTAGAACCAAGGAGTTCTGTAATTTTAGAAGTGAGTACAATCTGGTCAGGTCGTTTCCCTAAGAAAACAAGTGCTACTAGCAAGTCATTCCAAGTCCATAAAAATTGAAAGATAGCAAATGAGGCCAACGCAGGAACTGAAAGTGGCATAACTAATCTAGTAAAGATAGAAAAGTGAGATGCTCCGTCAATACGTGCGGATTCAATAATATCTTTTGGAAGTCCCCCTATGTAATTTCGGAGCAAGTAAATTGC
>CALGZD010000292.1 GCA_937934635.1 uncultured Deinococcales bacterium | reverse complement strand
ATTTGCTGCTATAAGTTTAGCTTCAGTTAAGGGTTCAGAAGAAGCAATCATGACATCGTAAGGAATGCCGATTTCTTGAGCAAAGTAACGGACGCCATCAAGTACAGGGTCAGCATCATCTGCGGTAGTGGCATTACCATTCGCACTGATAATCAGTAGCTTCATGCCAACTTTTGAAGAGCCAGTAAATAGTGGCTGCAATGGTGGGCTGTAGCTGACGCTACCTGAAGCACTTGGCGTTTGTTGCAAGGCAGCCTTGTTATTTTCGAGCACAGCATTAGTGTTCATTCTGCCGATTAGTGCTTGGAATTCATGACTATCAGCATTTATGCCTTTAGTGTCTACGCTGAGTTCGCTAGTAGATGCTGTGTTTGTAACATTAGCTGTAGGCTTAACGGGTGTTGCTGCACCACAGCTAATTAACAGCCAAAACATCGCTGCTAGCAATAATAAATGTAAAAGACCATATCTCTTTACAGACATATATCGACCTCCGTAGGGAATCTTTTCTGAATAAATTTAATTTTGTAGTGAGTTGCTTAATGGTTAGGAACTAACCATTTTGCCCCGCTAAAACTGTGTCTTGTCAGACACGTTTTCCCTAAGGCGCAACTATAGGGGGTGGGGTGTCGAAAAAGTGTCGAAAGGTTAGCGAGGCGTTACAGATAAGTCTGAAAAAGATTAAAGGCTAAGATTTTTCTTAAAGAGAGTCCAGTATTTTTCATCTTCTCATTTATGAAATTGGGTTGGTTTTACAAGCTACGGCTCTAGATAGCTAGCTAGTTGTACAATATTCAAATTGCCTAGATTAACGGTATTCATAGACTTCGATATATCTGGGTTTTAGGCTGCTTTGTTTTGATATTCAACTTTATTGATTTAGGAGTGACTTGGGAGTGATGGAGTCGTTGGTATTCATTAACTCATGTTGTTTAGTAAAGCCTTTGTGTTATTCTCATGACTGTTTTCAAACAAAGCTAGCGCCTGAGTTTGCGGTAATTAGGAAATTGTTTGAGTAATACTAAACTGAAAGAAAAAAGTCATAATCCATGAGCAAAGAAAGTTGGCAGTAGAACCGAAGGACAAATCATTAGAACCGAAAGACAAATCATTAGAACCGAAAGATAAAGAAGTTAAAAGATATCGTCATATTGGTAATGATGGCATTTATGATTTACTTCGCTATAACTCTAATTTAGAGTCTCTCAAAGAGACAACATGACAAAAAAGTTTGCTAGAAAAAGAATAGTTTAGATGACATATAAAGTTGAAGCATTCAAAGAAATTTCTTCTACACAAGATGAAATTCGCAATCGAATTGTTGATAATAAGATTGTAAATGGGCTAGTGATTCGCGCTGAAATTCAGACTAAAGGACGCGGACGTTTTGGGCGAGAATGGCAAAGTGCTAGTGGTGGAAGTTATCAAAGTATTGCTATTGAAGATACCGAAGGCATCTATCAAAAACAATCTTTAAGTAGTGCTATTGCGGTTGGTTTAGCGCAAGAGTTTTCTGCGATAGAAATGGAAATAGAAATGGAAATGAATGTTGGAATCAAGTGGCCTAACGATTTATATGTTTCAGGGAAAAAGGTGGCAGGGATATTGCCTGAATATTTTCGTGGCTATTTGATTTTAGGAATAGGGGTGAATGCACTGAATGATGTGCCTAGTGGGGGAGGGCAGTTGGCTTTGGAGGTAGAGACTGTTCACGAGCTTGTTTTGGCGGGGGTAGAGCGTGGGCTCGAGCTCTCCCAACATCCCATAACTAAAGCGTTTGCACCTTTTGATCTCCTAAACAATCAATCAGTGACGCTAAAAGACAATAAAGTATCTGTATCAGGACTGGCGTCAGGTGTAGATGCTAATGGTTGTTTAAAGCTATTGGTTGATGGTGAAATAAAAACCTTTTGTACGGGGACATTAAGCGAGTTTAGTTTGAGGGAGTTTTGAGAAAAAAATAGGAGCTTCGCTAGCTCCTATTTTTAGTGTGAGATCTCAGGTGTATTAATTTGCGAGGGTTGAGCGCTTGGCTCGAGCCTTCATAACTCTCTTGATTAACGGTGGTACAAACAAACTAATTACTGTCAGTATCCAAAGCGCAATACAAATATTACTTTCGAAAAGTATCTGCCAATCCCCACGGCTATAAGTCATAGCACGTCGCAAATTAGTTTCCATCAATTCACCAAGCACCAAACCAAGAATGACTGGCGCAAGTGGAAAGCCAGTTTTACGCATCAGATAACCCAAAACACCAAAACCTGTCATTAAGAGTAAGTCAAAGGGGTTGTTGTTTACTGCATAAACACCAACAAAACTTAAGATGGTAACCAGCGGCATAAGTACCCAACGGGGTACTAGCAAGATTCTTGCAAATAGACCAACAAGCGGAAGGTTTAGTACTAGCAACATCAAGTTGCCAATATACATAGAGGCAGCCAAGCCCCAAAATACTTCGGGATTATTTTCAATAAGAAGTGGACCAGGGGTAACACCATAACTTAAAAGTGCTGCAAGCATAACCGCAGTTGTGCCACTGCCTGGCACGCCAAGCGTTAACATAGGAATGAATGCACCAACTGACGCTGCATTATTTGCTGCCTCTGGCGCGGCAACACCACGGATATCACCCTTACCAAACTCGTCTTCGCTATCAACAATTTGCTTTGTGGTTGTATAGGCTACAAAGCTTGCCATGGTTGCACCAGCACCTGGTAACACACCAATGATGAAGCCAGAAATACTACTGCCAATCATCGTAGCGAGTGAACGCATGAAGTCTCTACCACTAATCCAAACTTGTTTGACTTTATATTGTACAGTTTGTCCTGAATCGGTTTCGCTAAGCATTTGGAAGACTTCGCTGATAGCAAAAAAGCCAATAACAACGACTACAAAATCTAAACCATCAAAAAGGTTCATGTTGTTAAAAGTAAAGCGAAGTGCTGTACCTTGTGGGTCAAGTCCTACTGTTGCCATGACTAGTCCAAGCATGGCAGCAATCAACCCTTTAAATACATTATCTCCAGTCAAGCTAGAAAGTGTAGAAAAGGCAAAGACCATCAATACGAAGTACTCAGCAGGACCAAAATCGATTGCCCATTGAGATAATATTGGTGCAAAAAATATCAGTGCAAAGATTGATAGTGTGCCACCTATAAATGAGGCAATAGCAGACATTGCCAAAGCTGGACCTGCTCGTCCAGATTGTGCCATAGGATAACCATCAAGTGCAGTTACAACAGAAGCAGCCGTACCAGGTACATTGAGCAAAATACTACTGATGGAATTACCGTACATAGAGCCGTAGTAAATACCTGCAAACATAATGATGGCTGATGCAGGATTAAGTTCTAAGGCAAAGGTAATAGGAATGAGAATAGCAATAGTGTTAATTGGTCCTACGCCTGGCAACATGCCAATAATCGTTCCAAGCAATACACCGATAAATGCTAGTAACAGATTATTTGGTTGTAGCGCAATGCTAAAACCATCTTGTAAAAGTTGAAATACTTCCATTAGTTAAAAACATTCCCTATAGGTAGAGACAAATCAAGCCCAAAGACAAAAATAGCGTAGAGAATGGTGCTAGCGAGTACGCCAACAACAATCGACTGCAAAAATTTTGCACCAAAGAAAATACTGACCACTGCAGTGACAAAGCTTGTTGAAATGATAAAACCAAGCTGCCTGACACTAATTGGACCGTAAGCATAAAATAAAAAAGCCGCAATAAGTAATAGGAACTTTAACCAAATTTGTGATCCCTTTGGCCAATTGATAGGGGGGTCTGTTCTAAATTGCATTGCGATGGCACAGACACCTATCAAAGTAGCCAAAATTGTGGGGAAAAGTTTCGGGCCGACGGGACCAGAACCAAAACCAGACTCGAGGCGCGAGGCCCCGAGTCCGTAAATAATGGCAAAGGCTAGAACGACAAGTCCAGCAATTCTATCTGCCATAATTATAGTCTGCCATAGTAGATATTATTCGATGCCAAGTTCTTGAGAGATTGCACCAATGATTTCGATTTGCTGATTAGCAAATGCTGCAAAGTCACTACCGAAGCTTTCAAATGGTGCGAGACCGTTTTCGTCACGCAGCGTTAACCATTCGTCTGAACTAGCTACAGTTTTAACAATGTTCACCCACTCGTTGTATGCATCATCAGACATGCCAGGTGGACCATAAAATCCACGCCAGTTACCAGCAACTACGTCATAGCCTTGTGAAACTGCTGTTGGTGCGTCACCTAAGCGAGCAACTGGGTTTGGAGCAAAAACAGCAATTACCTTGATTAAGCCAGCATCTAGGTCACCAAGTACCTCAGATGTATCACCTGTGAAGACTTGTGCACGACCACTCTTAACTTCGATAAGCGCAGGACCGCCACCGTCAAAAGAAACGTAGTTAAAGACTGATAGGTCATCTACACCAGCTTGTCTAGCAGCAAGTAGTGGCTTAATGTGGTCAAAACCACCGACAGCACTACCACCAACAAAAGTAACCATATCAGGAGCAATCTTCATAACACCCATAAGTTCAGCAAGTGTGTTGACTGGATAATCAGCAGCTACTGCTAAAACGCCAAAGTCAGCACCAAGCGCACCAATCCAGCGAATGTCATCAGCAGTCAGACCTGCATACTTGTTTTGAGCTAAGCGAGTTGCTGTAGCTGCACTGGCTGCAACGATTAGGTTGTCATCATCAGTACGTTGTTGTACGACATTTGCCATAGCAACACCACCGCCACCACCAGACATGTTGGTGACTTTCATTGCGCCACTTACTAGACCGAGTTCTTGCATAACTTGTGCACCAGGTACACGGCAGGTAAAGTCCCAACCGCCACCAGGGCTAGCTGGGGCAATACACTCGGTACTGCTTGGTTGAGCAAAGCCAACTGCTGCGAACATAGCAACAACTGCCACTAATAGAATACGTTTCATACTATTTAGACCTCCAATAAAATGTAATCTTGCAGTTCACATTTAAACCCGTAGTATTTTTATTGTCAAATGTGAGTGAAACGCGTTACTGCAAAATATTGTAATTTGATACTTATTTTATACATACCAAGATACATATAAGCAATTGATTTTTGACGACGGAGGTTCTTAAAGATATTGTTTGAAGCAGTTCAAATAGTTGATGCTTGTGGCTTTTAACAACAAAAAAGCGTTTAAATGGGGTATAGAGTATGAGTATATGGAGTATAAGTATATAGGTATCGAAAAAATATGAGGTTGCTTTGCTGGATAAAAATGAAGTTCGCGATATGTAGCGTTTCCACGTAATGTTGACCCATGCCAAATGAGTTCGTTCCTACTCGTTATGAAGCTCGCCAATTCACTGCTGTTGCAGGGAATCGTGGAACTACTTTAAGTCATATCGAGTCATATTAAGTCGAGTAAAACTCGATTATAAACCTTATGTGGGCATTAATTTAACATTTTCTAACACTTATCCTAATAGTTTTTTCTAAAGTTGATATTAGAGGATTCTGTTTAGTAATCCAAACTGATTTTTGGGGGCAAAGGTAATGAGCATAAAGGGTATGGGCATAAAGCGTATCAGTAGATATCTGATAGGTTTAGTTGGAACTTTTTTACTGTTAACTGCTTGCGGCACAGCTGAAATGGATTCTGGTAAGCCTAATGATTTAACGGTTGAATTAACAACTGAAAGACATGATCTTGTATTTGATATTGAAATTTCTGATCAAGATGCAATTGAGGATATAGAAGCTGCGTATAAGGCAAAGGTTGTTGTATGGCAAGCAGAAGCAGGTTTTGCTGTCTTAGCAGGGTCTGAAAGTGAACATTTAGCACAGCAGAATATTTTAGCTGAATCTAATTTGGATTCAATGTCATCTCCTGCACTTGAAGGAGAAGTACATGCTAATGGAGCGTTTGGGGCTGGTGCCTTTGGCGTTGGAGCGTTTGGGGCTGGAGCGTTTGGGGCTGGAGCGTTTGGGGCTGGGGTATTCGGTACAGGTACGTTTGGTACAGGTACCTTCGCTCACGGTGTTAATGAAAGCTATATTCTGAACAATAAAGAAGAATGGAATCAGATTGATTTATTTGAAGCTCACCAAATGGCTACAAATTTAGCAGAGGGTATAAAAATTGCCGTAATCGATACGGGACTTGATCTTGATCATAGTCACCTTCGTAATAATCTAGCCCCTGCTTCTGAATGGATAGACCTAGTAGATGCCGACCGCATACCTGAAGATGAAACAGGTGGCAGTATGTCTGGGCATGGTACTGCCGTTGCCGGTATTATATTGCAGGTTGCGCCGAAGGCAACTATTTTGCCAATAAGAGTTCTTTCGTCTAACGGTCTAGGAGATACGAGTGATGTTGTTGCAGCTATAGCTCATGCTGTTGCTAGTGGTGTAGACATTATAAACCTATCGATAGGAGTAGATGAAAACTCAACAGTAATGAAAAAAATGATACGTTATGCACGAGAAGCAGATGTTTATGTTTTTGCAGCGACAGGGAATAGGAATCTCACTCGCTCAAATTATCCCGCTGCCCACAGTGAGTGGTCTGGGGTTAAAGGATGGTTATTTGGTGTAGGTAGTGTGAGCCTAAATAATTCGAAATCTCAATTTTCAAATTATGGCACAGGGTTGAGTTTTCATACACCAGGTGAGGCCATTCATACAATATATCCAGGTGAACTTTGGGTAAATGCTACAGGTACATCTTTTGCCACACCAATTGCTGCGGGTGAAATCGCACTGTTCTTAGGGGAAAAGGGAAACCGAAATCTGAATATTGCTACAACAATTAATGCTAGTTTGTCGAATTTAGTTGATAATAGCCATGGTTTTCTTAATGCTAAAAAACTATTAGCCAATTTATTCTAAGATGATTTAAAAAGCACTAGTTTAGAAAGCACTAGTTTAGAAAGTACTGATGTAAAAAGTACAGTAGACAATAATGATTAGTTTGAAATTTGTTTTATAGGTGTACTCTACTAGTATCATATCAAGACTGAATTGATGAATACTTTTACCTTTGTCATTAAATACACCCCAACCTTATTTTAGATAAAGTAAGGAGCTATTGAAAACATAAGTACGTAGGTAAAACTAAATTATATATCTTGAATATATACTAAACCTGTACAGGACGGCATATCTAGCACATTAAGACTTAGGGTTTAGTGAAACATAATTTTGACCTTGTACTTAGTCTTTAATAATTATAGCTGCTAAGTAGGCAAGAGTTGAGTGTTTTAGAGAGTATGGTGAGTGCTATAAACATGTTGCGACCAAATTCAATACTAAGTATGCTAACTACTTACCGTCCTATCATAAAGGATGTTTGGTGTTTAGCCCTGCCAGTATTGCTCACAAACTTGTTGCAAACCACTAGCATAGAGATCATAAAGAGTGAAGGCGAGCTATGGGAAACTCGCCTTGCGGGGGGAATAGAGAAGTATGTGTCTTGGATGTAGAAGAGACATTAAGTTAAGACGTAAATATGACTTAATGATTATGAGGTATTGAAGTTTTAGTGTGCGTCACTTCAGTCCTCTTTCCAAGGATTAGAGAATAACATGCTATACCTTAAATAACAAGGTATTATTTCACATTTATTAATATTGATGAAAAGCATATTTATTTTGATGTGAAGCAGATAGGAGTTTAGATGGCAAAAGCACTTTTATTAGATTTTGGTAGCGTTATGAGCTACAGCGTTTTTGAACAACATGCCATTAGCGAAAAGCGCTTAGGCTTGCCTGCAAATTCATTGACTTGGCTAGGACCATTTGCGCCTAAAGAGCAGTTTGGGCAAGATGAACTTGAGCAAGATGAGCTTGGGCAAGATGAGCTTGAGCAAGATGAACTTTGGCAAAAGATGCAACGTGATGAAATCACTGAACGTGAGTATTGGTATACACGGGCTAGAGAGACAGGAGAGTTAGTAGGCAAGCCTGATTGGGGAATGCTTGATTTTTTGCGAGCCGTGCGTGATCCTAAGCAGTTAGTGCGACCTGAGATTGTAAGTCTTGTGCAGGATGCTAAAGCTAAAGGGATGGCTGTTGGGGTGCTGAGTAATGAGCTCGAGCTTTTCTACGGTGAAGAAGTACTGGAGCAAATCGAGATACTGTCGCACATGGACTTCATGATAGATGCTACACATACTAAGATTCTTAAGCCTGACCCAAAAGCTTATCAACTTGCTTTGGATAAGTTAGACTGCGCTCCTAATGAAGTTGTCTTTGTTGATGACCAATTGCGAAATGTTGTTGGGGGAGAAGCTGTAGGTATGCAGGTCGTGCATTTTAATATCACTGACGTTTCAAAGAGTATTATGGAGGCAAGAGAAAAGTTAGGAGTGTAGTTTTAGAGCAGTTTTGTTACATTTAGCCTGTGATACACATAGTATCGTGGAAAGACAGCACTAAGTAGAGCGATTAGTATCAATAATTGTATAGGTTGTAATGTGTACAGGCTATAATATGTACAGGCTATCGTTACTAGCTTTGATTGTAGGAGAGAGTTGCACACCGCATGAAGAAAAAGATTGGCATCATAGGTACAGGGTTTATTGCTAAAGGCTTAGCACATAATCTTTTAAATCAGGATAATCTTGAAGTCACAAAAGTATTGACAAGGCGAGATCCATCAACAGTGCAAGGACTTCCTAATCAAAGTGTCTTGACTAATTCTTTGGATGAACTTATTGACAATGTTGATATTGTTGTGGAATGCAGTGGAGATGTTGTTCATGCTACTGAAGTGGCAATGCAAACGGTCAAAAATGACTTGCCTTTGGTAACGATGAACGCTGAGTTTCAAGTTACAACCGCATCTTATTTTGTAGATAAGGGTTTCATTACAGAAGCTGAAGGCGATCAACCTGGGTGTTTGGCTGCACTTAATGAAGAAGTCAGATTTATGGGCTTTAAACCTATTGTGTACGGGAATATCAAAAGTTTTCTTGAGCGCAATCCTACAAAGGAAAATATGCTCTATTGGGCAAACAAAAAAGGTATTTCGTTGCAGATGGTTACCTCTTTCACAGATGGTACGAAGTTGCAAACAGAGCAAGTACTTGTTGCCAATGGTTTAGATGCCCAAATTACACAACGAGGACTTATTGGTCCAATATGCGACGATGCCGAAGTTGGTGCAAGAGTGCTGGCAGAAGGCAGAAGCTACGAACAGCCGATTAGTGATTATGTACTCTGTAGTAATGGTCCTGGAGGCGTTTTTATTGCCGCAGATCATGATGAGTCGCAGAAAGCTGCACTTAGCCATCTGAAAATGGGTGAAGGCGCACCGTATGTGCTAGTACGTAACTACCATTTATGTCATTTAGAGATGACGCGTACGATAGTTCAAGTTGCTTTCCAAAATAAGATATTACTAAATAACTCTGCAAATCCCCGTTACAGCGTTGCTGCCATCACCAAAAAGCCACTAAAAAGTGGTGACAAAATTGAGTTTGCCATTGGTAGTTTTGAGATGCGTGGTGAAGCAGTGGATATCCTTGAGTATCCTAATCATGTTCCTATTGGACTTATTAAGGATGCTGTGATAAGAAAAGATATTGCTGAAGGTGAAGTGCTTACCTTTGATGATATCGATTTACCAGAAACCTTAGCGCTAGATATTTGGACTAAGATTCAAGAAAAGGCAAAAACTAGTCATTTATCTGTTAGCTAATATCTGTTAGCTAATAGTTGCCCAGCTAAATGTAGACTGGTAGTTTCTGTTATAAATATAGCTACTGTAAATATAACTACTGTAAATATAACTACCTAGAAATATAGCTAGCTAGTGAAGTAGTAAGCTTAAAATAAAAAAGGTGTGAACGTTTGAGGTTGAATCGAACACAAATTTTTCTTCTATTGGCACTTTTAGTGTCTGGGCTATTCTATGTTTCTTTTAGTTTATCGCCATCCCACTATTCTGTGGTACTCGAACAGTATCTAGGTCTTGATGCTAAGCCGATTTTAGGAGAGGCAAGAGTTGTCAGGGGAGATGAATATTCGGTAGTAACCCCCTATTTTCAAATTGCTGTCAACAATAACTTTGAGCGCTATAATCAACTTAGCCCCTACAAAGAAGATTTACGCTTTTTCTATGGTCTGCCACTTGCTGATTGGGCAGTGGTGTTTAAGCCCTATATGTGGGGCTTTTGGGTGTTGGATGCGGCTCGAGCCTACTCTCTGTACCACTTCTTTATGATTGCTATGTTTTTAGTTGGACATACGATTTTTTTTACAAAGCTCAGGTTGCCCTTACTCTTTTCAGCACTGCTAGCAGCGCTCCTCTTCTTTTCACAACACAATCAAGCTTGGTGGTCAACAAATGCACCAGTATTTGCACTAACCGTTTGGATTGTTTTGCCTTTTTTATTTAGTAGGTCTTATATAGCAAAGTTCTTGTTGACCTTTTACTTTGCCCTAATAGCTTTACTAGCGCTCATTTACCCACCTTGGCAAATTACGCTGATTTACATGTATGGCATTTTTGCTTTAGCCTTTTGTAGAGAAAAGTTTAGGGTAACGAATATTCTTGTTTGCCTTGCGGGTTTTTGCCTTGCAGGTGGTGTTTATTACCTTTATCAGCAAGATAGTATTGCACTTATGCTCAATACTGTTTACCCAGGTGAGCGTAGTCTTCCTGGTGGATATTTACCTCGCTATTATTTATGGGCGTTTTTTGCACCCCATGCACTTATTGGGCAGGATTTTTTCGCAATTTCTAATATAAGAAATCAATGCGAAATAGCTGTAGTTTCTAGCATTCTTGTGGCGTCTGTAGTTTGTTTTAGTAATTTCAAATCTGCTTTTAAGCATATTAGAATGCACCTTTGGTCTTATAGTCTTATTTTTGTGCTACTTTTTGTACTATTTGCATGGATGTATTTACCTGTACCAGCAAGTATCGGTCGATTTATTTTGTTTGACCAGATTAATGTTTTGAGAATATTGCTAACCTTTGGCAGTAGCTTGATTATTTTGGCAGCACTGCTTGCCTATAAGCAAGCGTGGCGGTTTTCTTGGCTTAGAGTTTTAGTATTTTGTTTTTTGATGCTTGTTCCCCCACTATTGGCGTATGGGCACATTACTGATGGCTTGGCTCGAGCCAACTTTCTAGATTGGTCTGTTTTAGATTTTTATGATTACCTAAGCTTGATACCACTTGTGAGCATGACTTTGCTGTTTGTATATCATTTTTTATATGACTGGCGTAGACCTAAGGGCTCGAGCCTGACTACCGAAAAAAAGAGTTTACAAGTAGCCTATACGCTACTATTTACAGCTTTACTGTATAACATAGTGGCTTTTTCACATTTTAATCCCCTGCAATCAAGTCAAGAGATTTTTTCTAAAGACTTACAACAGTCAATTAGCCAATTAAAATCTGAACTGAAGCTAGATGAAGATGAAACGATACTTTATCAAAGTCATCTACCTTATCTACAAACAGGGTCAATATTAAACGGACTTTCTTTAGCAAGCATGAATCATGCCTTGCTCACACCACAACTAGATTTTTTCGGAGACTTGATGCCAGATACTAGCCCAGAGGTTGTTAATCAGGCGGTAAATAGGTATGCCAAAATAGAATTTAGTAATGCTTACCGTGAGCCTAAAGCTATACATTTTGATGTTGCAGGCTTACCAAAAGAAGTGGCTGGGCAAGATATGGCGGTGGAGCTGAGCAGTACAAGTATTGCTAATCTAGATGCTAAAGATATATCTAAAGATATAAGTCCTGAGAATACTGTTTTTCCACATGAACTAAGGTGGGGGAAAATTGAGGGAAATAGACGCCAGCTTCTAGTGACTTTTACGAGTCCATTTATGCTTGACAATGTGAGGTCTGTAGTTAGACTACCTATAGATAGTCTAGATA